>NZ_JANAVR010000009.1 GCF_025215055.1 Candidatus Cardinium sp. TP | reverse complement strand
AAAAGCTAGTCCTTGAAAAAAATAATCAAATCGCGTACCTTAAAACAATACCTGACAAACTAAACTTAACTGACAACTTTAATACTTAAATTTTTACTGCCTGTCAGATTAAATCTTAACTAATACACCAAAACAAGACTAAAGTACGCCTTACAAGCAAACAATATACCTTGGAAACAGTTGTGATTAGAAAGTGTCGTTGAAAGATGAGGAAGCAAGTAGCATGTCGTTTGAGCCCGCGCAGTGGACGGGTTACGACGACCAATACAAAAACAGTATGAAGCAGCTAACGGCTATTAGAATGGTTTGGTATGAAAACAAGTTGTTTTTTTACCTGCTTACAGCCCTATTGCTCATCGGGTTTTTGCCTTTTTTCCTATTGGATAAAGTTTCTTTTTTGATATGGCTCAAGCAGTGGCACCATCCTCTTGTAGATTGTATGGCGCCTTATTGGACCTGGTTAGGGGATGGGATCATGTATATAGCTCTTCTATGGATGATGGCCTTATGGCGTGTAAGTTGTAGGAAGCTGCTCATAATGGGCGGTGGTTTTGTCTTTATGTCTATCGTGGTACAATTGTTGAAGCGTGTTTTTTATACACATATGTTAAGGCCCATAGCCTTGCTCCCTGGAGATAAAGCCTTGCATCTAGTAGATCGGGTTCCCTTGTCAAAGGAGTTAAGTTTCCCTTCAGGTCACTCTGCTACGATTTTTCTGTTGGTAGCTGTTATACAGCTATTAGCAGAAAATAAAAACAAAATGTATAGTGTGCTTTTGTTAGGACTAGCCCTAACGGTTGCTTACTCAAGGATCTATCTTTGTCAGCATTTTTATATAGATGTCTATGTAGGTGCCTGGATTGGTACGATTGCGGCTGTGCTAGTATATATAGCTGTTATGCAGGTCAATGGGCCTAAGTGGTTGGATCGTTCTATCTATGGTTGGTTATGTACGCATGGAAAAGGGATTAAGAAATAGTCGGGTTGTTTGTTTTCTAATTGGCTTTGGCGTTATTTTTGCATGGGGGATAGGCGCGGTGCATCTATTTGATTTAGATGAGCTCTATTTTGCTGAGATTACTAGAGAAATGATCCGTACGGGCTGTTATGGCCAAGTGACCTTTAATTTTGAACCTCTCTACGAAAAACCGCCGCTTTTCTTTTGGCTACAAGCGGCTAGTATGCATCTTTGGGGAGTGAATGAAATCGGTGCACGCTTTCCTAATTGGGTCTGCGGACTGTTGACACTTGCAACGGTATATTACATCGGTACACACTACAAGGGCAGGTGGTTTGGTCTTGTATGGATGTGTTTGTATGCAACTGCTTTTTTGCCTCATTTTTATTTTAAATCAGCTATTATAGATCCTTTTTTTAATTATTTTTTGCTGTTGGCCATCTATTGTTTATCCCGTGCAGCTACCTTATCCAAAGGAGGGTGGTATAGTTGTGCAGGGTTATCGATAGGTTGTGCGCTGTTGGCCAAAGGCCCTATGGCTTTGATAATACCATTAGCTACTTTATCATTATCGTATACTTGGTTTAAGGGCAACGTTGTGCAGTTGAAGTTACTGGTTTTAACTATATTCGTTGCTGTAGTAGCCCTATCCTGTTGGTTGATTCCAGAAATTTGGGTGTATGGATGGACTTTTATTACAGAATTCTGGGCCTATCATTTATTGCTCTACCATCAACCTGTTGCTACCCATGCACAACCTTGGTACTATCACTATCTGGTACTTTGCTTTGGATGCTTTCCCAGTTCTCTATTTGCCATCTACTTTTTGAAAGCAAACAGATGGCTTCAAAACCATTATTTTGCAGCGAATATGCAAGCTTTATTAGCAGTGGTTTTACTTATTTTTACACTAGTAGGTACCAAGATTGTACATTATAGTTCTATGGCCTATTTCCCTATAACTTTTTTTGCTGCTGATTTTTTCTATCAGCGGGCTTACCATAGAAAATATAGTTATCTAGGCTATTGGTTTGGAGCCATTGGTTTGGCCATAGGAGGGGCTTTGGCGTTTATGCCTTGGATAATGCGTCATAAACATGTATGGGTTACGCTTATTAAAAGCCAAGTGATCAGGGATGCCTTGACACTATCTGTTCTATGGAACTACTGGGATAGCCTGCCGGGTTTGGTATATATTATAGGCATAGGCATAGCCTACTATTTCCTTTTACGGCTTCGTTTGGTTCCTTTTATGGGCACCTTTATGGGCACCAATATGTGCGCGTTGGCATTATTTTTGATCCGTGTCGCTCCTAAGATAGAAGCCTATACGCAAAAAGAAATGGTTGCTTTTTGTAAAGCATGTAAAGGCAAAGCGTTATACCTGCGTACCGTTGGTTTTAAATCAGCTGCACCTTTGTTCTATGCGGATCAACCCAAAATCTTGCAACAACCGGATATAGCTTGGCTATTAGAAGGGGCTATTGATAAACCTTGTTTGTTTATTCTATATAAAAGCGATAAATCATTTTTAGCAGCCTATCCATCGGTCAAGCATATAAAAGATGCCGGCTGTTTCTCCTTTTATAAACGGTTACCTAAAAGCTTCGTACCCATTCAGCACTGTGGCAGAAATTAGATGCTTGGTATGTTTTAGACATGCTTTTAGGACGGTTTCTTAGCGGAAGTGTATAAGGTTTGCTATAAATCTTAGTAAAGAATTAGAGAAAAACCCGTTTTCTGCCACAGTGTTGAATGGATACAAAAGTACAGCCACACATAAAATGTGGGGGCCACCTATCCAAGCAGCACATAAGCCATGCTCTTATTTTATTCTGAGCCTAGTCTTTTTTATATTTTTTAAATGCTTGAATAAGTTGCTGCATCCTTTTGTGCCGATGATCTAATCCGGTCCATCCTTTATTCGCTGGTTGTCGCAGTAGATAGTGTGCAGCCATCATGGCCAGTCCATTGGCTACTATGCAAAAAAAATCACCTTCTATGTTTATGGAAGGGATTACCCATTTGTTCCAAGCTAAAATGGTTAGTGCACCTGTGGCCATGCCTATCAAAGCCGTTCGAGCACTACCCCGAAAGCCCAAAATAGCTAAGATAAGCGGAGCAATTACTATGGATTCATACAGCTCCATACTCGAAATAAGTAATTCCAATAGATTATGGGCGTAAAAGACGATGATCATAGCCAGTAGGCTTGTAACTATGGAAGTTAGTTTGGCTAACCGGATTTGATGGGCACAAGCGGTGGGCCCTGTTATGCCCCGTATACTTTCCATCATGTCATGGCCAACCAGCACACTACAAACATGTAAGCTAGAATCAGCTGTGGACATGGCCATACCTAATATGCTAATGGCAATACACCCTTTAAAAGCAGGTGGAAGATGCGTCATGATATACGTCCAAATTTTTGTTTCTGATAGTGCTAGTCCTGGATGGTTTACAAAAAAAAATAGACCAATGAGCATAATGGCAATAAATATAGGAATCTGCAAGAAACTAGCATATAAAAAAACCTTTTTGGCTTGAATAGGGCTAGAGGACATATATATTCTTTGGGTCAAAATAGGATCGAAAATAAATGCGCAGTGGTGTAGCACTAAAAGGAAGAGGTTCCATGGTTGCAAATGATCGCTACCGCTCAATTGAAATTTTTCTTGCTTGTGTAAAAATGATGCAATTTCTAATATAGATTTGCCTGTTTTGGAGAACATAAGCTTTGCAAGCATAAAAATAATAACAGTAAAGGTGATAAATTGCAATACATCGGTAATGGTAATGGCACGAATGCCCCCAAAAGTAGCATAAGCAACAAGGGTTAAGGTGGCAAGTATAGTAACCAGACGTGAGTCAACTGCGTCTATGCACATGGTAAGCGCTAGGGATAGCGCATCGATTTGTATTGTAACAATAAAAAGACAATAAAAAATAGAAGATAAAGCAGTAATGATCCTGGGACATTTGCCATATACCTTACCTATCGTATCTGCAATAGAAAGGTCTTCCATCAATGGGCCTGTACGTAACGCTACACGATTAATGACCCAAAGCTCGATGGGAGCAAACAGCATGTGTATCATCCAGTGGAGGCCATGGTGATAGACACGGATGACATTAGTTAGTAGCGACACTCCGCCAATACTAGTAGCCAATAGCGTAATCGTCAAGAGCGCCGTAGAATATCGTTTGTTATCCACAGCATATGCCCGAAATGTGGTTGCTTGGCTACTAGCGCAAAGACCTACTACTAAGGTCAATAATAAAAAGCCCCCTACCATTACTAGAGGTATAGAAGACAGGGTCATATCATTTTCAAGTATATATTTGAAACAATGCCATATGTAGATGGGTTATCCACATAGATTTGCTTTTTTAGGTTCTATAAAATCCATTAATACTTTGGCCGCTGCATCTATTTCTATTTTATTAGATTTTGCATCAGCCTTTAATTGGATCCATGCTTTATAGGCTTGCTCAAAGGTTTCCATATCTTCAAAATCTAACCATAAAATATTTGTAAATATGTGGGCTGGGCCTTCCATAATCACCATTTCTTCTACTGCATGCCTAAACGAAGATTGTTGAAATCTGGCTGGCCATGCAGGAAAAACCATAGTCATGATAAATGAGTAGGGGTCTTTTTCTGTGGTTAATGTATCTTCACTTCTAAGCAAGATATGTTCTATTAAGTGAAAGCCTTCACATGCTTGGTTCAGTGTTCTTAATAACTCTACACTTTGTTGGACCATAGCCTCTGCTTGCTCGATCTGCATAAGGGGTTCAGTTACGAGCTCAATAGTTTGCTTTTTGACTTTATCCACATATAGTAGAATAGTATAGGTCTCATTTGCTTTTTTGACAATATGGTAATGTTGTTCATTGATACCATAGGATATTACTAGGGACTGCATATTTTCATATTTCCCTCTAAACATAAAAATATCATTATAGGCTGCCTGGTCGTTTTTACCTAAGAAAATGTCCAAATTATATTGTGTGGACTTTTTTTCCACATACATACTATCCTTTACTATTTGGTGAAAAAGTTTTTTCTCTAAATTTTTAATACCTAAGTTACGGTAAATACGTCGCTTAAAACCAGATGGCACATGGTGGATCCAATTGTTCATCTCATTGACTGTTATATGAGCTGCCCGGTTTCTATTTTTACTGATATCAATGTAATCCTTTAAAAACAGTGCTTTATTTGTGTTAAACTCATCCAATTGTGTTTCTTCATTTTTAGGATAAAGGTGCAGGGAGTAGATGGTAAATCGTTCCGCTAAATAAGCCAATAAATGGTCTAACACCCTTGATCGTTTGTCTAAGCTTCGAATGTCGCTTTCTAATGTTCTATTGATGTAGGAAAAGTAAGTTTGCATGGTTGCATCAGACTGGTGCTGGCCGTCAGTAGGCCTATCCACTATTTCTTTTTTTACATCTAAATATTTTCTTTGTACTACAAATTCAAGGTCATTACCTGGGTCAGTCTCTTGCGTAGGTTGCTTAATAATGGTATCCATCCTCGGTATGTCTAAGGGCAAACGGCCATTAGGCTTGTTATACGCTTCGCTATAGATGGTCATGGTGTGTTTGATGTTAGACAATTGCCCCAAATAATTGGCAAAAAGCTGATCAAAAAACATTAAATAACTTTTTAATTGTTTTGCTTTAGCTTGATTTTTACGTGTTTCAGATGGGCTGCATCCTTCGTCTCCTACGTTATAGAGTAGGGGAAAGTCTTGTTGTATGGAGACATGGTTTTCTAGGTTTCTATAATTTCCTTCTAATACAAATACACTTTCTTCTTGTAGATAGGCTTTCGTTAAAGTACCTCTTCCTTTCATATCTTCAAGCATATCCACAACCTTCCCCCAATTTGTATTGATGGGTAGCCCATTATAATAGAGGATAATTTCACTTTGTGGAATATCAAGGACTAAAGACTGATCTGGTAAGATCGGTATCATCACGCTACTTGTTCTTGTATGTTCTTCATGAATAAAGAGTTCAAAGTTTAACACATTTTTAATATTAGACACTTTAGTAGCCTGCTCTAAGAGTTCAACTACGTAAATTCTAGATTTGTTTTTTAGATGAATTAATTCCTCTTCATCTATAAAACCTTGTGTTAAAAGTGGCCCCGTAAAGATTTGGTCTATGGTCCTACCTTTGTCTAGCAATTGACTGATGCTGT
The DNA here is from genome assembly GCF_025215055.1 of Candidatus Cardinium sp. TP. Lineage (GTDB taxonomy): Bacteria > Bacteroidota > Bacteroidia > Cytophagales > Amoebophilaceae > Cardinium. Next base: position 22,607 of record NZ_JANAVR010000009.1, on the reverse strand, counting down.
AAAAAGGAACACGTGGTGAGAAAAACTCCTGAAAGGCAAATAATATCTGAGCAATAATGGTCTCTCCTTCTTCGTAAGCCAAACAGTTGGTTACCTCAAAAATACCTTTTACACTGATAGGTAGTCTTTCCATGGTTTGAATTAGAAAGAAATCTTCACATAGATTCCTTTGCGCATATAATTTTTGTTGCACTAAACCTAATACCTCTTTTTCTTGTCGGGTGTGGCTGATCCGTTCTTCTACATCTACAAAAATCTTATATCCCCCTTTGATTTCTTTTGGCCCATCACTTAAAAAGATATTCGCATTTTTTATGCCTGGTACATCCAACACAATTTTTAAAAAATCCCATTTTGTTAATGGATTACAAGGAAGAATTTCTTCCGCTTTGTAAAAGGGTTGCTCATTGGGATGTGCTGTTGCATCAGGATCTTTCGCCCATATATCTTCTATATAGAAGTTGGTTCTATATTCTAGGTCCATGATGGCAAAAGAAAGTACTTCTAAAATGGTAATACCAGGGTCATGGTCTCCATAGTCTGTCCATTTCTTTCCTGCTAATTGGCGAATGTAGGCTATTCCTTGCTCCTTTAAAAAAGGATAATGAAGTGCTAATGGGGTGTTTTTCATAATCTATATCTATAAATAATACTGATTTTGAAGTTATAATAAATAAATTATAAATAGAGAGATGGCGACCTTGAGGCTATGGCTATCTGAGCATGTTGCGTTTTATATATCTATTGTTCCTAATTATAATGATTGGTCACTATTGCTAAGTTGTTATTTGTTAAAAATAGGATGGTAGCCATATTGAATCGTTTCTTCTATATCTAATTTTTTAACCTTATAACTTATATTAATACCAATGGCCCCTTCTCCATCGTTTGGCGTGGTCAGTTGGACATCTAGGACTTCTACTCTGGGTTCATGTTCTGTAATGGTTTGCTTGATGTTATTGACCATAAAAGTTTCTAGATTAAGATCTAATTGTTGAAAGGCAAGGGGTGTCAGATCACAACCATATTGCTGTTCTACAATGCGTTCACCCACTCTAGTACGCATTAAGATGATTAAACTTTCTCGGATATCGCTCAATCCGTTGACCATTTCTACTCTGCTACTATGGTGATTAAAAGAAGGTGGAAACTTCCATCCTATACCCAAGAAATTGTTGTCATCTTCCATATGTGCATTTTCTATTGGTTTATTAGTATACTTTTATCCACCAATTATTACGGTAGGGCACCCTTGTAATATAATGCCACCCATACCGGTTGTGTCGCCTAAGCGTGCCGCTGGTTTTTTACCTATTAGAACGGTGAAAGATCCTTTTATAATGGTATCCGGATGGGGTGGGGGGCCATTACAAAGCAACGTGTCTCCCATTCTTGCTGCAGGAAACTTACCTATTAAAACAGTGGGACAACCCAACATAATCATTCCTCCAGTCGCATGAGGTACAGGTGGAGTAGCTGGCGTTATCATAGGGCACATATGCTTATTTAATAATACAGCTGCAGGTGGCATAGTGTTCTATATGATATATGATACAAGTATAAGAATCTACAAAATAATTCTATTAATTAATGAGTACGGTTGTACCTTTAATAATCGTAGCCATACCAGATTTGACTTCTGTACTGGCATTGCCACTTAAAATGGCTTTCATGGAAGCTTGTGCGTTGATATTCATGCTCTTCAAGTTTATATTTTGTGTGCCATTGATCACCACATCTTTTCCTGACTTTATGGTGATACTAGCCCTTGCATTCAGGTTAATATCTTTACTGCTGGTTAGGTTGATGCCATCGTTACTTAACACTACTTTGTTGCCATTCTGGTCTACCATTTCAATGCTTTTTTTCTTATCTGATATTTGTATCAGACCTCCTTTGGGTGTTTTAATAATGATTTCAGGACCTTCTTTATCATCATGAAAACTAAACTCTAATTTTTCTTTAGAAATAAACGATTTAAAAGAATTTTTAGGGTCTATTGTTTTAGGTGGTACATGTTTGTTACTATACAGGGAGCCTAGAATAATAGGGAATCGAATGTCGTCGTTTACGAAGCCTACTACCACTTCATCTTCCAATTCCGGGATAAAAAAAGAACCTGATGCTTGCGTAGCATAAAATGAAGCTAGACGACACCACATGCCCTCTTTGGGTTTATCTTGTACTAAAGGTAAATGTACCAAAATCCGATTCTGTTTTTGAGGATCTTGTGTAATCTGTTTGACGATACCAAGTTGTAACCCATATATAGGGGGCATCATACCTGCTGCTGGAAGTGCACCGATGTCACGGTATTGGTACATATAGCGTTGTGCCTCTAACCCTAAGGTTAATATGGTTTGCCAGTTGCCATCTGATATAATATGTTGCACACCCGATACATATGCATTGCCTGCAAAGTGACTGGCTCCTTTTTCAATGGTAATTAGCCCATCATGGCGCAATGCAGCATTGCCTGAAACGGTAACACTCCCTTTGATTTTAGCGATTCTACTTCGGTTTAGTAAGCCAGTGGCCAACGTTTTGATTTCCGAAGGATCTAGTACCCCACCGTGGGATATGGCCACGTTACCTGGTTGAGCAGCAGTAGTTAATTTTTTATAGGAGATGTCTCCCATAGATTGTTCTCCTGGATCATTGGCTTGTTCAGTAATTTTATTTTGCTTATTACTATCCCAGGAGAGGGCAGTAACAGCTGACCATGGGTTTTTTGCATCTATTTCAGCATCGAAGTCAATAAAGTCGGCTCCATAAGTATAGGTAAAAGCACCTTTGCCAGTTGCTTTTGGTTTTTTGACTGTAAGGGTTCCGTCATTTACTACTACAACTTGTCCATTTGCCTCGGCGCGAATATTGAGGAAGTCCCAATCTGATATTTCGTGCTGTGTAATATTTTCATGTACAATAGTGGTCGCTTCAATTTTATGGCTTAGGCCACTATAACTACCCAAAATCTTTTTTAAAAGGTCACTATCCTTACTTTTTACAAAATGTTTCGTTTTAGGCGCAAGGGTGGTTTTATAGGCCGCGTCTCTACAAGTTACAGTTAAGGTAGACCACCCTGTTGACCTAGACTGAATGGCTAATTTGGCCACTACGCCCTCGAATAACTGCTCTAACCCATCTCCATAACCGGCGCGTATGGTAACCGTAGCACCAATGGTAAAGGTTTTATCATTAGCTATAGAAAAAGTTTGTGACTGAATGCTACCATCATGCAAAACTATTTTTGCATAAGGTATTTTATTGATTCTTTTATCCACCATGATGGATTGTATAGGATAGCTGGCATCTAGGGTTTTAGAACCTACCTTGATGGCGTACTTAATAAAATCACCTGAAAAAGCTGTTGCCATGGAGATAAAGGAATAAAGCAAAGAAAAATATGGTTTAAAGTGCGCCCACTTAAAATAAAAATATACCACTAGTGGTTCCAATCATTTCTATACCTTCTATGTGTCTACTTACGTATTGCTCAGATCACCTAGCCGAATAGATAGGTAGGATCAATAAAACAAAATAGACTGTACCAGATTAGTCCTGTGACCAAAGTTTAAAGGTATTAGATCCTCAACAGTAGCAATAAAATAAATAAAGGATAAAATTCCAAAAAGATAGGCCATAAACGTTGGTTTGAAATGTAAAGCACAGATTTTATAAGTGATCATGCAAACTCCTTGCAGCATTTTATTTGCTGCTGAATAGGCGTGTAATAAACCAATTGCTCTGGGTTAATATAATGCACAATAGGGCAATGTGGACGTTATAGTAGTAGATCCACAAACTATGTGTCTATTCACGACACTGGTTAGTAAGGCAATTTTATTTTTACTTTTTTCTTGATAAAAAAGCAAGCAAAAAATCAAGCCCTCGGCAAAAAGTCGCTGAAAGTGCCATCTTACAGGTTGAAAAACAGAAACCACCCCCTGTGGGGTCTTCATATGCCTTGCAAGCTCCATGGCTCTGCTAACAGGGCACGTGGCCTGGGGTACGTGGAAATGGAATGACATCACGTATATTTTCCATTCCTGTTACAAATAATACAAATCGGTCCAGACCTAAACCAAATCCGCTATGGGGTATCGTGCCAAAGCGCCTGGTGTCGAGATACCAGTTCAAATTTTGAATACCAATATGTTGCATGACGGCTGTCAAGTAATCCATTCGTTCTTCTCTTTGGGAGCCTCCAATAATTTCGCCTACGCCAGGGAAAAGTATATCCATAGCGGCTACCGTTTTACCATCATCATTTTGGCGCATATAAAAGGCCTTTATAGCTTTTGGATAATCGGTTACTACTACAGGTCTTTTAAAGTGATGCTCTACTAAATAACGCTCATGTTCCGATTGGAGGTCCATGCCCCAACCGGTAATAGGATAGACAAATTGACCATGCTTATTGGATGCAGCTAAAATAGCAATGGCTTCTGTGTAGGTAATACGAGCGAAAGGTTGTTCTAGTACGAACTGCAACCGTTCCAATAGCGTCATGGTTGCTTCTTCTGCATGGCTATGGCTCAGCAAGCGTTGGTTTAAAAAATCAAGCTCGTCTGGGCATTGTTTAAGTACATAGTCTAATAAAAATTTTAACAATGCTTCTGCAAGGACAATCGTATCGTCCAGCGTATTAAAGGCTACCTCTGGTTCAACCATCCAGAACTCTGCTAGGTGTCTGGTTGTATTCGAATTTTCTGCTCTGAAAGTGGGGCCAAAAGTATAGACTGCCCCTAGTCCCATGGCAGCTGCTTCTGCCGCAAGCTGGCCAGAAACGGTTAAATTGGTAGCGGTATGAAAAAAATCTGCGCTATAATCCATACTACCATCTGGATGTTTAGGTGGCGTATCTAAGGTGGTTACACGAAACAATTCCCCTGCCCCTTCTGCATCTGCTGCAGTAATAATGGGTGTATGGAGGTAAAAGAAACCACGTTCGTGAAAAAAATGGTGAATGGCATAACTAATGGCATGCCTGATGCGAAACACGGCACCAAAGGTATTGGTACGAAATCGAAGGTGTGCCCATGTACGTAGGAATTCTAGTGAATGCGCCTTGGGTTGCAATGGGTAGTCTAGCGCATTACCCAGTAGGGTCAGGTGATGACCATCTAATTCTACTGATTGGTTGGCACCTTGTGAAGCTACCAAACGGCCAGAGACCGTAACACTAGCCCCTGTAACCAGCTGGCTTAGCAGCTCTTTGGGTAGTTCAGAAGGGGACATCACTATCTGTAAACTTTGTTGACAGGAGCCATCATTGAGCGTAAGAAACATAACCTGTTTATTGATCCGTTTGGTGCGGATCCAACCTTTGGCTTCAACTTGTGCACCTACTGTGCCAAATTGTAAAAGTTCTTTAATTTTGGTATGCAATGTATTCTTTTTTAGATTAAAAATTAATGCTTGTATAGCTATCTGCCTAGCAGGTCCTAATCTATAAATAGTTTTTATTTAATCCAACTGAACGCGCAGATGCAAAAGTTACAATTAGAACAAAAGTTAACGCAGCGGTTATCTGGACAACAAATTCAATTTATTAAGCTGTTGCAAGTGCCTACTATTGCACTCAATGATTACATCTCAAAAGAGGTAACCGCTAACCCTTTGCTAGATGAAGAAAAAGAGGGAGACCATCAAGATGCAGTAGCCACTGCATCAGAATCATTGGTTCAGGATGTCCCTGATTATCGTTCAACGGATGTAAAGATCTACAAAATACAACCCGCTCGGGACCTTTGGACCCCAGCTATCGTTTCACTTCAAGAAAAATTAAAAGAGCAACTGCACTTGCTCCATTTAAGTCCAGTAGGCTATATCATAGGTGAGCATTTAATTGGTAGTTTGGATCACAATGGTTACCTGCAATGTGATTTGGAGATTGTTGTACAAGATCTTCATGTAATTCATTATTTAGAACTTTCTCTACAAGAAGTAGAGGAAGTATTAACTGCTATTCAGCATTTCGATCCACCTGGTATTGCAGCTAGGAATCTGCAGGAATGTTTGTGCATACAACTGCAAGGACAAGACCAGAAAGATCCAATTATTCAACTGGCACAGCGTGTGGTCAGTAGTTGTTTTGAAGCGCTTACTAAGAAGCATTATGAGACCATAATCAAAAAATTAGGTGTGACAGATAGGCCGCTCTTGAAAGAGGCCTTAGCCCATATTGCTCGATTGAATCCCAGACCAGGGCGCCATCATAATGGAATAGATGATGCCAGTGATTACCTTACACCAGACTTTATAATCGTAGAAAATCAAGGGAAACTTACTGCTGAATTGGTCCATTATCCGGTGCACAAGCCACGCTTTAATAAAAAATACCTTGCGCTGTTAGAAAGCTATGAGCAAAACACACAACAGGATTTATCGAGCCAAGAGATGATTGCTTTTTTGAAAAAAAAGCTAGAGCATGCCAAGTGGTTTATGGAGGCGCTTAGTCAACGGAGCCAAACCCTTTTAAAGACCATGAACGCAATTTTAGCATTGCAATATGCTTTTTTTTTAGAAGGGGAAGAAACAGATCGATTAAAGCCAATGGTTTTGCAACATGTAGCCGATAAGGTTGGTATGGATGCTTCTACTATTTCAAGGATTGTCAACCAAAAATCAGTCCAAGGCAAATTTGGTGTGTATCCACTAAAATTTTTCTTTTCTGAAGGCATCAGCAAAGCTACTGGAGAGGATATCAGCAATAAAGTGGTAAAAAATAGAATTTTACAATTAATTGACAGTGAAGATAAACAAAATCCTTATTCAGATGAACAGATCGTAGCTATATTGATAGCTGAGGGCTATAATGTGGCACGCCGTACCGTAACGAAGTATAGAAAACAGTTGCACCTACCTGTTGCCAGGTTGCGGAAGGTATTGCTATCATGAAATCTGTTGTGATGCTAGTGTGCTGAACACATACCTATTTGTATGTGTTTAGCCAATGGCGTTAGCTTAAGAGCTATTTTTTATTGATTACCAAACAAAAAGAGATATTTGTTTAAGTTAATAGCTAATAAGGCAATTTATCGCACTTTTTGTTTGATAAAAAGGTGGGATAAAAATCATTATTAACCAGTAATGTGAACAGATACACCTATTTTCGTTTATGGGCCATGTGTATAGGTTGAAATGGGTACCCCAGTAAGTTGTAGCCGATTCTTAATGTAATCTGTTGAGGTCTATACGGCTTATCCCCATCTAATAGCGTAGCACTTATAAACTTTCTAGCTACTGATAATTGCGCAAATTCCCAAGAGATATCTATTAAAATAGTGCCTAAGTCTATACCTAAACCTAAGAGGTAGCTATTGATCTTTTTTCTATAGCTTTCTATAAGGTGGTTACCTGTGAGGTCTGCATCATCTAAACCAGCCAAAGGTATTCGAAAGATACAGCCAATATGCGGGCGCAGGAGACCAAACAAAGGCAGACCGATCGTCAAGGGTAGGGTAATATGTTTGAAATAGTTTCGATCGAACTTATGGGGCAATTTATGCCAATCTAATACAAACACGGCATCTAACTTGGCATATAAGAGCCACAAGTCTAGACTTGTAAATCCTCCCATCTGCAATGCGAGGTTGTGGATAGTCGTTTTTTTGGTTGTCTGTTTTGAGCTAAGGCTACTATAAAACCCAGTTATACCCAAACATGGCCCCACAGCCCATCCAACAGCCTTAGAGGGATGGGCCATAAGCATATAGACTAGCGTCCAAAGGCCCAGGATGTATTTTTTTATGTTGGTTACTTTCATGCCAATGATCACTGTTGTGTTCAAAAAAATTGCCGACCTCTGTTCGGTTTAAAGTTACCTTTTAGCGATGGAGGTCGCTGGATTAGAGGTAGATAGCTAATCCTTTATCGTGTTATTATTATTGGTAGTGTTTGGTGGGACTGTGGCCTGTAATGCTTGCTGCGCTTGAGCGAGATTGGGGCTTATATTTGACTGTGATGCACCCTTAAGAAAAATAGAAGACAAGAGGGTTAAGAAGAGCAATAACCCTACGAGTATCCAGGTGGTTTTTTCTAGAAAATCTGCCTTTTGATTAATGCCGATACGTTGTATAGAAGCTGCACCTCCACCTGAAGGTGTAATCCGTTCCTTAGGCTCTTGCAGTAAGATGGTGCCAATCAATAGAATAGCTACAATAATAATAAGTACAGTAAGCAAATTAAATACAGACATAACTATAGATCACGATTTAGGCTAGCAATAATACCCTGAATATACGATTTTTTTTCAGGATGTTTGGACATTAGGTGTGTATAAATTTCAATGGCACGTTTGTATTTTTTTTGTTGGATCATGATTCTAGCTAATGTTTCAGTAGCAAAGCGATCATGTAAAGTAGTACCTTGCTCGGATAAATCTACAGATACCTCTTCTGTTAATGGCACTACTTCGACAAAGGGATCAAACTGCAAATTTCTGTTTAAAATAGTGTCTATAACAGAAAACTGTTTGATGCTATTTTTATTTGTACTCTTTTTAAGCGACTTTTTAGCAATTATTTCTAAATAATTATTAACGGCACTAGCGGTTTCCTGTGTGGATTTTATGTGTGCATTTCGGATTATGGGTGGTATAGCAAGTTTCTTTTCTAGCCATTTACGCAAATGCGCGCGATCAATGGCATAGGTAGCAGCTCTTTGCACCACATGTTTTTCTATAGCTTGCTCTTGCCTATAGACTGCTTTGGCAAGGAGTGCATGGGCTAAGGAAAAATAGGGATATTTCTGTATAAGCGCCTCTAGATCAGGTAGATCTGATGGCGAAAGCGTTTCAGGTTGCTCCAGTAATTTTAATAGTTTTTGAACATGCATGGTAGAAACAATTTCAATAGACTTTTTTTATGCAACGCGTTGATACAGACGAATTTGTAGGAGAAACGGCACGAAAAACCGCAGCATACTAGCTGTATCTGAGGCTGTCAGTACCGGATCAGCGTGCAAAATTACCAGTAAAAGCAGCGTTTTGAACAAAACCTAATCTTACCAGTTATCTATGGACTTGCTACAAATATCATCCACTAGTTTATTAAAAATTTCTTTAATCAATTCAGGTTCTTTTTCTAATTTATTTTCAGTTGAAAGCATATCAGCGCTAGCTGAAAATTGTTTTTTTTTAAATGAAGATTCCTCATCAGTAGGATTCAAGTAAGCAACTTCTATGGTTATGGTTAAACGTTGTACTTCTTTTAGGTTATGGCCTTGCTCATTTTTTGTATTGAAGGCTGTAGTATATGAAAATGATTTAATAATGCCTTCGTATTGTATGTCACCATCTTTTTCTTCTCTGGTTAGCGATGTGATACGTGATATTTTCGTTACAAGTGCTTCAGTAAGTTTTTGGGGCATATCTATTGGACCATCTGTCACCTCTGTATAAAACGTCTGCACAGAAAAGGTCTTCACATCAGGAGAAAGCGAAGTGCCTAAGAAAGTAAAAAGACCACAACTGTGCAACCCTAGTAAGCTAAAAACAAGGTATAGACTATTGGTTAAAATCGGACTCTTCAATCTCATATTGTTTAATTTTTCGGTAAAGTGTTCTTTCAGAAATCCCTAAATCATCCGCTGCATTTTTACGGTTCCCATGGTTTTTTTGCAGTGACCTACGAATTAATGTTTGTTCTTGGGCTTCAATAGAAAGGTTTTTTGTTGTATAGGACATGTCATGTAGGTATGTTTCTTTAAAGGATTGCGTGGTGTCCAAAAAATGAATCTGCTTGTTTTCTTGATCACTGTAGGGGCCGAGCTGCGCCTGTTCTTTTATAATTGGGTTTTTCCCAGACTCCATAAAATTAAACATTAATGCTTTTAGTTCTCCGATATCTCTTTTTATATCAAAGAGGATAGGGTATATATACTCTTGCATGCCATGATCCTGCCATTTCTTATAAAGAACTGGTAACGTGTGGCTTTGTGCTTTCGGTAGATATTGCTCTAGTACCTTGGGTGTAATCATAACTACTTTCTCAAGTAGTGCCATTTGCTCAACAATATTTTTTAATTGTCGGATGTTCCCAGGAAATACATAAGTGCGCAAAATATCTTTTGAATCTGGACTGATTTCTAGGGGTTTAACGCGGTATTTAGCAGCAAAGTCACTAGAGAACTTATGAAACAACTGAATAATATCTGCCCCTCGTTCACGTAGGGGGGGGATATGAATGGGTACTGTATTGAGCCTGTAATACAAATCTTCTCGGAATTTTCCTTGTTTAATGGCGTAGAGTAAGTCTACATGCGTAGCTGCTACTACACGCACTGTGGTTTTTTGTACGCTAGAGCCGCCTACTTTTATATATTCTCCATATTCTAACACACGTAAAAGTCTAGTTTGTGTCCCCAAGGGCATTTCACCTATTTCATCTAGAAAGATAGTCCCACCATTGGCTTCTTCAAAGTAGCCCTTTCGGCTTTCTAAAGCACCCGTAAAGGCGCCTTTTTCATGACCAAAAAGTTCAGAGTCTATGGTTCCTTCTGGAATGGCCCCACAGTTAATAGCTATAAAATTACCATGTCGGTAGGGGCTTAGTGCATGGATAATTTTTGAAAAAGATTCCTTTCCGGTACCACTTTCACCTGTAATTAAAACGGATAGATCGGTGGCAGCGACCTGCATCGCTACCTCAATAGCTCGGTTCAACAATGGTGCATTGCCAATAATGTTAAACCGTTGTTTGATGTATTGAAGATCTTCTTTCATAGCCTTATATGCTTAAGATACGACGGTTCCAAACAGTGTGGCTGCATTGCAATGGGTAATATGTACCGCTACATAATCGCCTATTGTATAGCTCCCTTTGGGGAATACAACAATCTTGTTTTGACTCGTTCTACCTTGAAAAAATGCGTCTGATTTTTTGGAGTATTTTTCAATTAACACTTCATGGACTTGATCTATACTTTTTTGATTGTGCATCAAGGCATGTCCACGTTGTTTGGCTATAATTTCGCTTAGTCTACGTTTTTTAACTGTTTCTGGCACGTCATCGCGATATTTTCTAGCAGCTAATGTGCCTGGGCGTTCGGAGTAATAAAACATAAAGGAAAAATCATACTGCACGTAATCCATCAGTGAAAGGGTATCTGCATGTTCTGCTTCTGTTTCGGAGCAGAAGCCTGCAATCATATCGGAAGAAATGGCGCAAGATGGACCTAAGATATTTCTAATGGCATGAATTCTTTCTATATACCATGCGCGATCATAGGTACGGTTCATTAGTTTTAGGACCCGGCTGTTGCCACTTTGCACAGGAAGGTGAATGTGTTTACAGATATTGTGGTAAGCTTTCATCGTATGCAACACTTCATCCGTCATATCTTTAGGGTGAGAGGTGGAAAAACGCACTCTTAACTTCGGATCAATCTCAGCCACCATAGCCAGTAATTCAGCAAAGCGAATGTCTGGATCGTTGGATCCATGATGCAGCGGCGTAGCAGCGGCGGTCTTAGCAGGATGCCAGCTATAAGAATCTACATTTTGTCCTAAAAGAGTAACTTCCTTGTATCCTGCTTCAAATAATTTTTGAGCTTCCTGGACAATAGAATAGGGATCTCTGCTCCGTTCACGCCCGCGGGTAAAAGGGACAATACAAAATGAACACATATTATTACACCCTCTCATGATCGAGATAAAAGCAGTTACACCACTTGAATGCAAACGAATGGGCGCAATATCGGCATAGGTTTCTTCTTTAGATAAAAAAGTATTGACCGCCTTATATCCTTTATCTACTTGACTAATTAATCTGGGCAGGTCTCTATAGGCATCTGGTCCCGCTACCAAATCCACTACTTTTTCTTCTTCTAGTAATTGTGTTTTAAGCCGTTCTGCCATACAGCCTAATATACCTACAATCAGGTCTGGTTGTAGTATTTTTTGTTGGTTAAACACCAATAATCTATTGCGAATCGTCTGCTCGGCTTTATCCCGAATGGCACATGTGTTGATGAGAATAAGGTCTGCCTCATGGTAGTGATCTGTAAATACAAAACCTTGTTCAGCCATAATAGACGCCACTATTTCACTATCAGAAAAATTCATTTGGCAACCGTAGCTTTCTATATATAGTTTTCTATATAACGGAGGGTGGTTAGGTGACCTGTTTACGGTAGTGCCATCTGCAGCGATAAATGTGTTTTGTTCCATATTGGATATGATCATGTTACGGCTATATAGCCTATATAGTAAGGCGATAGCCTAAAGAAACTAGACTATGTAAAGGTACAAAATAGGTAGGACTGCCCCATATGCTCTTTACAAAATCTTTACCCCCTTAAGGGTAACTGCGCGCAACTGGTCAATGATATGTTGATTCACCAGTGTGGAGGTGTCACCCAAATGGGTTTCTTGTTGCACTATTTTTCTGAGTAGTCGACGCATGATTTTCCCAGCACCTACTTTAGGTAGCGCAGATACAGGGTGTAATAGGTCTGGAACGGCAAAGGCGCCCAACTTATTTCGAATGGTTGCTTTAATCTCAGATGCAATGATGTGATTATATACCCACCTATTTTTTAATACAATAAAACAATGGATGGCTTCGCCTTTTATGGCATGTGGTGCAGAGACAGCAGCCGCTTCGACTACGGATGGATGTTGCATCAATACGGACTCAATTTCAGCAGTTGATATCAAGTGACCGGAGCTATTCAACATATCGTCCGTTCGGCCTATGATCCAATAATAACCATCTGCATCACGTTTTGCGGCGTCGCCTGTGTAGTAGTAGCCATGGTCAAAATAGGTAGCTTGGAACCGCTGATGATGGCCATCAATGGTTCGTGCCATTCCTGGCCAGGGTGTTTTAAGCACGAGATGGCCTTGCCCTTCGCCTATAATTTCAACGCCATAGTCATCAACTATGGCTGGTACAATACCAAAAAAAGGAAGTGTAGCAGACCCAGGTTTCAGTGGTGTAGCCCCAGGAAGTGGACAAATGATGGGTGCGCCTGTTTCGGTCTGCCAAAAGGTGTCAATGATGGGACAGCGTTTGGCACCAACTGTTTCGTAAAACCAGGTCCAGGTTGAAGGATCAATCGGTTCCCCCACTGAACCGAGTATCCGTAGGGAGGCTCTGCTGTATGCCGCAACATAGGACGCATCGAGTTGCATCAGGGTGCGCAGTGCAGTTGGTGCTGTATAAAATGTGGTTACTTGATACTTATCAATTAAATCCCAGAAGCGTCCCCCATCTGGGTAGGTTGGAATGCCGTCAAAGATCAAAGTGGTACTTCTACAGGCCAGTGCACCATACACATTGAACGTATGACCTGTAATCCAGCCTAAATCTCCAGAGCAGAAAAATATATCTTCCGGGTGGTAGTCAAATGCATATTTAAATAGGGTAGCTGCATACAATAGGTATCCACCATTTGTATGGCGTATCCCTTTGGGCTTTCCAGTTGAACCGCTTGTATAGAGTATAAATAGTGGATCTTCCGCATCCACCCACTCAGGTGGGCAGACATCTGATGCCGTTTCCATCAATGTTTCCCATGCGTGATCTATAACATCGTCCCATGGGATATCGGGTATATTTTCCGTTTGTGTAATGGTTTGTAGGCGATGAAAAACAATACAATGGTTGATGGGATGGTTGGCAGCTTTACATTGCAACAATGCTTGGGTCGCAATCGATTTGAGTGGGATAAACTTTGTGCCACGAAATGTGCCGTCAGCTGTTACCAAGAGTTTTGCTTTTCCAGTTATCATGCGTTCTGCTAGTGCATCTGCTGAAAATCCTGCAAAGATGACCATATGAATGGCACCAATCCGTGCACAACTGAGCATCGCTACGATAGCCTCTATAGTAGTGGGCATGTAGATGGCCACGCGGTCTCCTTTTTTGATGCCCAGCGCTTTGAATACATTGGCACATTTACAAATGGCTTTGAGCAGCGCTTGGTAGGTGATTTTTTTTTGTTCATTTGGCTCATTCCCTTCCCAATAATAGGCGATTTTATCGCCATATCCATCTTGCACATGTCTATCTACTAGGTTGTAGCAGATATTGGTTAGGGCACCTTCCATCCATTTTGCAAAAATAGGCCCTTTTTGAGGGTCGAAGTTATAACGCAAAAATGGATGTGTTGGTTTTTTTTTCCAGAAAAATTCTGTAGCTATTTTTTCCCAAAATTGAACCGGATCCTCAATAGAGGCGTTATATATTTTTAGGTATTCATCCAATGATGTAATATAGGCGCTTTGTTGAATGGCGTCAGAAGGAGGGTATGTTGTGCGTAGATCAGGTCTTTTCATACTTTCAAAATTCTTGTATCCATGTTTTAGGCCAAGCAATTAATATGTACGCACCTAGCCAATCATCTAAATAATTGTAGGTAGAGGCAAGTTGAACGATGCATAGGGATATGCCTATAAACCTCACCAACTAGATGCAGCGGCTTAATTTAAGTAAAAACTTATACTTTACCCAAATCTATGATGCATTTGTATCCAAGGTGAGACTGTAACAGTCGATACCTAATTTTATCTATGTATTGTAACACCCTTTACGCATCACACAGATCAGTTTTATCTATGAGTTGTTGATCCAACACTTTACTGGTACGTGCACCTAGTAACTTCATTTTTTGCGCCCTGGAGACTAAGCTGCCTTTGCCCTCATATAGCTTTTTAGTGGCTTCTAAATAGTTTTTTTGTGTGAGCTCTAATTGACGGCCTATATTTTTAATATCCTCTACAAAGGCAACAAATTTGTCATATAAGGCACCACCTTGTGTGGCAATCTCTAAAGCATTTTGGTTTTGATGGGCTTGCCTCCATAAATTGGCAATGGTGCGTAGGGTGGCGATTAGATTCGAAGGGGATACGATTACAATATTGCGTGCATAGGCCTCATTAAAAAGCATGCCTTCTTCTTGTACAGCTAGTGCAAAGGCTGGTTCAATGGGTATAAACATTAAAACAAAATCCAAGCCTTGCAGGTTATAGAGTGCTTGATACCGCTTTTCGCTGAGCGTTTTAATATGGCGTCTAATTGAAAGAATATGCTGCTTGAGGTGAAAAGTCCGTTCAAGTGTATCTGGGTGGTTAAAAAACTGTTCGTAATGATTTAAAGATACCTTTGCATCGATCACAATATTGCGTCCTTCTGGCAGGTTAATGACTACATCTGGTTGTAATCTTTGCCCATCTTCTGTGGGAATAGAGGGTTGTATGACATATTCTCTATTTTTAACGAGTCCAGATTGATCTAGAATATTTTCTAAGATGAATTCACCCCATCCTCCTTGTAGTTTTGTGTCTCCTTTTAATGCTTTGGTAAGCCCTTCCGCTTCTTGTGTGATTTTTAGGTTGAGCTCATGGAGTTGTTTTAATTCTGTTCGTAACGCTACATTTCTTTCTAGGCTTTCTTGGTTATACTGCGTGACCTGTTGTGCAAAGGTTTTAATTTTATCGCTGAGTGGGGTTAACAACCGCTCCATTTGGAGCTGACTATGGTCTGAAAACTTTTTGCTTTTTTCTTCTAAAAGTTCATGGGCTAAATTTTTAAAATGGATGGTGAGTTGGCTTTGGAGTTGCTCAACCGACTGGCCTTGTTCGGCTATTTTTTTTTCTAAATAGCTATTATGTGCCAGGGCAGTAGCTAGTTCTTTACTGACCTGTAGGTGTTGCGCTTGTAGGGTGTGGGATTGATGTTGGCTTTCGGCTAAATCCTTTTCTAGTCCAGCAACGCTATTTTGTAAGGTGGTAATGGGTACTTTATATAATATTTTTGTAATGAACCAGCCGATGGTAAAGCCAATCAGCGATGCAAGGAGTAGGTAGATGGTAAAAGATAGCATAAAACGAATAAGGAATGGTTGGTCTTTCTTTTTTCTTGACCACAAGGTAAGAAAAAAATCAAGCCCTAGGTAAAAAGCCGCTGAAAATGTCATCCTACAGATGGAAAAACAGAAAGCGCCCCCTTTGGGGGCTTCAAAGGAAACTGTTTTTCCTAATCATCATACTGGATGTGAAAAATAAACAGATTTGCTGATAGGAGCTATTCACGTTACGGCTCAACAACCATACCCTACGCTATGCGAGATGCAATTGTTGCAACCATTCGGTAGGTAGGAAAGTGGCTTATAGGTTGGTTAGATTAAAGCTCAATTCGTAGAGCTAATCGCTTTTTACAAGGGGCATTTTCCAGGATGGCCATGGCGCGGTGTGTATATATATTCAATATGATCTGCAGCCTAATTAATATAATTAAGGAGCATGGGGCGACTGCCTCATTTTTTTATCGGCAGTCGCAAGTCGCAAGTGGGAGGCATATGGAACATCCATAAACTGCCTTACACCTTAATTTCTACCTCTACACCACTAGGCAGCTCCAGTTTGGTGAGTGCATCTACTGCTTTTGAGCTACTAGAGTAAATGTCTATCAACCTTTTATGGGTACAAAGTTGGAACTGTTCTCGTGACTTTTTATTGACGTGCGGAGAACGCAGCACCGTATAGATTTCTTTTTTACCTGGTAGCGGAATGGGGCCATTTACTACTGTTTTGGTAGCTTTTACAGCCTTAACGATGCTATCTGCCGACTTATCTAAGAGGGCAGCATCGAATGATTTCAGTTTAATGCGAATTTTTTGATTCATATGTTTGGTTTCTATTACTATACCGTTATGCCTTTTGCTTTGTTAATAATGGCTTCTGCTAAGTTTTTAGGAACGGGTTCGTAATGCGAAAATGTTAAGGAAGCAGAAGCCCTACCTGAGGTAATGGTTCTTAAATCAGTCACATACCCAAATAGCTCTGCCAACGGTACATCTGCTTTAACAATTTGTGCGCCACCTTTACCAGTCATTCCTTTCATAATACCTCTTCGTCTATTGAGGTCTCCTGTGACCGGACCTGTAAACTCATTAGGGGTAGCTACTTCTACATCCATAATAGGCTCTAAAAGTACAGGCGCAGCTTTCTGTGCAGCAGCCCTGAATCCCGCTCTAGCAGCTAATTCAAAAGATAAGGAGTCTGAGTCTACATCATGATAGGAACCATGAAATATTTTTACCCGCATCGATTCTACAGGATACCCTCCTAATGGACCATTCTCCATAGCTGCCGTAAACCCTTTTTGAATGGCTGGGATATACTCTTTAGGAATCACCCCGCCGACAATCTTATTCACAAACTCCAACCCTGGTTGAACAGGCTCCCCTTCAATGACTTCTTTAGGCCCGATCTCAAAAACAATATCGGCAAATTTACCCCTACCACCTGTTTGCTTTTTATAGACTTCTTTGTGCTCGACCGTAGCGGTGAGGGTTTCTTTGTAGGCCACTTGGGGGGCACCTTGGTTGATTTCAAGTTTAAACTCGCGTTTTAACCGGTCAATAATAATTTCTAGGTGGAGCTCACCCATGCCTTTTAGAATGGTTTGCCCTGTCTCATGATTGGTTTCCATCCGTAAAGTTGGATCCTCTTCCATCAGCTTGGCAATAGATAGGGTTAACTTATCCTGGTCTGCTTGTTTTTTAGGCTCAATAGAGTAACCAATTACCGGTTCTGGAAAGGTGATGGCTTCTAATATTGCTCTATCCTTTTCACTGGTTAGTGTATCGCCCGTTTTAATCTCTTTAAAACCTACTACGGCACAAATGTCTCCTGCTTGTACTGCGTTGATTGGATTTTGTTTATTGGCATGCATTTGCATCAGACGGGCAATGCGTTCTTTTTTACCGGTTCTATTGTTGTGCACATAGGATCCAGCCTCTAGCGTACCTGAGTAAACGCGCAAAAAGGCAAGCCTACCTACAAAAGGATCCGTAGCAATTTTAAAAGCTAATGCGGTAAATGGTTCACTATGCGCTGGCTTTCTTACCATGACAGCTCCCGTATCTGGATGGGTACAGGCTACTGAGGGCAAGTCCAATGGAGAGGGAAGGTAAGCACATGCAGCATCCAATAAGGCCTGAACCCCTTTGTTTTTAAAAGCAGAACCGCAGAGAACAGGAGAAAAAGAGAGGTCAATAACCGCCTTGCGAATGGCTGCCCTGATTTCATCTGGCGTAATCGCATCTGGATGATCAAAGAACTTTTCCATTAAGGCTTCATCATAACTGGCTACGCTTTCAATCAGGTTTTGACGCCACTCTCCAACCGTCTCTACTAAATCGTCGGGAATAGGTATCACTTGGTAGGTCATACCTAAGTCATGCTCATTCCAAACCATGGCTTCATGAGTAATCAAATCTACTACACCCTTAAATGAAGCTTCACTGTCAATAGGAATTTGCAATGGAACAGGGTTGGCACCTAGCTTTTCTTTGATCTCATTGAGCGCATTGAAAAAATTGGCACCGGCTCTATCCATTTTATTTACAAAACAGATGCGGGGCACGCGGTATTTATCGGCTTGACGCCAAACTGTTTCAGATTGAGGCTCCACACCAGATACGGCGCAAAATAAAGCAATGGCGCCATCCAATACACGCAAGGAACGCTCTACTTCTACTGTAAAGTCGACGTGACCAGGGGTGTCGATGATGTTTACTTTGTACGTTTGGGTCTGATCATTTGCTTTGCCCTGTATGGTAGGATATTTCCAAAATGTAGTAGTGGCCGCAGAGGTAATGGTAATGCCGCGTTCTTGCTCTTGAGCCATCCAATCCATGACCGCTCCTCCGTCGTGTACTTCCCCTATTTTGTGGGTGAGGCCTGTGTAATAGAGAATTCGTTCAGTGGTGGTCGTTTTGCCCGCATCAATATGGGCCATGATGCCTATGTTTCTTAGAAAGGTTAGTTCGTTTGCCATTTATCTCAAGTTAAAGTGTGAGAAGGCTCTATTTGAACTAGCCATCTTGTGGGTATCTACTTTGCGTTTGAAAGCAGCGCCCTCTTCCTTAGCAGCTGCAATAATTTCATTGGTAAGCCTTTCTTGCATCGTCTTTTCTCCACGAGATCTTGCATAATCAATCAGCCACTTTATACCTAAAAATATTCTTCTATCTGGTCGTATTTCAATAGGCACTTGAAGGGTAGCCCCCCCAACTCGTCTACGCTTGACCTCTAACGTAGGGGTTACATTATGCAGCGCCTTACGCCATACTTCTAATCCTTCTTCTTTTGTTTTCTGGGAAACGGATGCAATGGTATCATAAAAAATGCTAAACGCAAGGCTTTTTTTGCCTCGCTGCATTAATCCGTTTACAAACCTGGTCACAAGCGGATCGCCATATTTATAGTCCGGTGCTAGTACCCTTTTTATAGCTTGTTTTCTTCTCATAGTATTCCTGAAATTAATTCTTACTGCTTACATCTGCAACGGCATCTCATTGCCCCAGTAGGGTGGCCATAGAAGATGTATCGTTATTTCTTTTTAGGTTTTTTGGCTCCATATACGGACCTGCCTTGACACCTTCCACTCACACCTGAGGTATCCAATACACCACGAATAATAGAGTAACTCACGCCCGATAAGTCTTTTACGCCTCCTCCTCTAATCAGGACAATAGAGTGCTCTTGTAGGTTGTGGCCTTCTCCAGGAATATAGGTGTTTACTTCCTTTCCAGTTGTTAGGCGTACCCTAGCTACTTTTTTCATAGAAGAGTTTGGCTTTCTTGGCTTCATAGTATAGACCTTGATGCATACGCCCCGCCGCTGCGGACAGGATGAAAGGGCTGGAGATTTCGACGAAGAAGTAGTTTTTTTTCTTCCTTTTTTTACGAGTTGTTGTATGGTTAACATGTGCTAATTTTTATTTTAAACCTAGAGGTGTGCAAATTTAAAAAATTATCTCCCTTGATCAAAACCTTTCCCTGGCATTGGATACCAATGCCAGGGTTATCCCATAAATATAGTGATTAATATCGATTATCTTTAATCCTTATATATTTAATCCTATATATTTTCTGGCATAGTATACTTTGCTTCAAGTGGGATCTGCCTCTGCTATATTGCCGTTTATAATTTTTATTATAAAATCACTTTTTATAAATTAGGTAATCTTAGAGTTTGGCCCCCGGTGGGGTGATGGTTGCTAAAGATCAACCGCTTATGAGCTAAGTTTTGTGCATCTATAGGCGCTGCTTGGGTAACTTTTAAATTAATTTTTTTATAGTGATGCATGTCGTTTATGCGTACCTTCGTAATCAATTTAAGCAGTCGGAGAGTGGCTTTATGCAACTAATATGGGTACATGTTTTATGCTTTCTATTGCTTTTTTTGTTTAATACTGGATGTTATATCTGTGGTTATGAGGAACGTATTCCATGGTTTCATACGCAGTTGACTTTCCCTTCCCTTTATCCATTCTTACTAGAGCGGCCGTGGGCTATTGTTACCTACTCTTTTGTACATAAAGGGCTTGTAGATTTGTTCTGGGATATCTGCTTGTTGTATATCTTTGGTCAAAGAATACGGGCCACTGTACGGTCAAAACATATATTACGGCTCTATAGTTTAGGACAAATAATGGGTGCCATTGTGTTTTTTATATTGTACCAATTTTCACCCCCTTTTAAGGGCATGGTTGCCCATCTTACGGGACCTTCAGCGGCCATTTATGCGATCATGGTGGCAGTTTGTGTGTTGATGCCTAGTTTAAGGTTATATTGTTTCTTTTTCTCTTTGCCATTAAAGTACATTGTCATTGTTTTATTAATCATAGCCCTGATGCATTTACCTACACAAGATGCGGGCTATTACTTGGCTCAATTGGGAGGTGGATTAGTTGGGTATATCTATGCGCGGTTGTGTAAAAATGACCTGGACTTGAACCCTTCTTTTTTTAGTTTACATCGGGGATGTAAACCTAAGATGTCGGTTCGTGTTACCAAGCAATAGGGGGGAATAGGCGTAAATAACTATTTTTAGCCTGTCTTGTTGGATCAAGGGAATGTGCAGTTGACCAAAGAAAATTAATTTTCACCCCATTATAATAGGATGTTTGTTAGAGTGATAAAAATTTTATGTAAGCTATTGGGTATAGCTTGTATAGTAGAGCTTGTAAGAGAAAAGTTAGGGGGCTTCGTTCATACATTGCAGCGTGGCCTTAAAGCAAAAGCCAAGAAAGTAGCTCAACTGGTTTTGTTGGCTGCTTTAACTTTTATACTGTTTGGGTTGGGGTTGCGTTTCTTATTACTGGGTTTGGCTTATTGGTTGAATGCACTGCTCTCTAGTACTTATCTCGGCTTTTTTCTGGTTTCAATTTTTTGCTTTTTAATGGTTGTACTTGTCGTATTAATCTTGCGCAGTAAAATGAACAATCAGCCATTAACGCAGGAAAAGATTTCGGATGGAACGTAGATGGGCTACTGTAGTTTATTCTTGTTGCTGATCTAGTATTAGATTGCATCTATCTATTACAACCGATTACGCGATGGTGTCATTTTCTTTCTCTTCCTTATTGGTACTTGCCTTTTTATTATTGACCCTAGTGGTAGGTTTAATGGGCAGAAAAGCAACCACATTCCGAGAATATGCTGTGGATAATAAACGATTGTCTACGGTTAAGTTATTGGCTACGCTGCTCGGTACTTCTTTTTGTTGCTTATCGTTTGTATATTCTGTACAAGCCTGTTATAGCCTTGGCATTCGTAAAATGCTTCCTTCCATTATTGATGCGACTTCTTTATGGATCACTAGTATGTTTTGGGTGCGTATGGCACCATTTATGGCACATCGCTCTATTGCCGAGACGATAGGTAGCATATATGGTACCTATCCAAGAATTATTGTTGCGTTACTCTCTATTTGCAATGCTATTTTTAAGGTTACTTTTCAAAGTAATGTAATATCTTCTATTGTTAGCACCTCTATGGATGCAATACATCCTGATATCATAGCTGTGTTGGCTGCTTTGGTGCTGATTGCGTATGCTACTTTGGGAGGTATTCGTGCGATTACCAATACTGATGTGCTGCAATTTATCACTTTTGTGGCTATTGTTTTTTTGCTTGCTAAACTTATGTTTGTAAAAACAGGTAAATCTGTTTTAGAAATGGTATCTTTTTTACAAAAACAAGAAAATTTTAAACTCAGTAGTCTTTGCCAATCAAACGGGCAGTTATTGAATTTGTTGCTATCGATTCCATACTGTTTTTTTGCGTTGAGTCGTCCCTCAGTTATATAGAGGGTCTATATGTGTGCTAGTTACCATTCAAGTCAGAAAAGTTTTTTGTATGGCAGTTTTTTTTATGTCCTTATAGGGTTGTGCATCTCTCTTATTGGTCTGTTTGTTTTTGTAGGTAACCCAAGGTTAACGGTAAAAGAAATTTGGCCTTATATCATAACGAATATGCCTCCTTTTTTAAAAGTATCTATTGTCGTTTGTGTATTAGGCATGGCTATTTCTACAGCTGATTCTGAGTTGCATCTTTGCTCTATTCTTATTGTTCATGATTTGAGAGAAAGTATTCGAGGCATAAAGTCCGTATCTGATATCCATCAGATGCGGATGGCTAAATGGGCTTTATTAATTTGTGGCCTATTGGCTATGATTATACTGGACTGATTTATTCGGACAATTTTTTCTTACTTTTCTTTTCTATTTTTTCCCGTTTGCTAGCTTACCATTTTTAAATGGTTAAGATAAACGTTCATAGGTTTTTGATAGTTAATACTAGAA
>NZ_JANAVR010000008.1 GCF_025215055.1 Candidatus Cardinium sp. TP | reverse complement strand
TAATGTTTTAGCTAGTTCCAATAACCCTAATTTAGGCTTGATAATTTTTTGATGTAAGTTCATAGTAGTTAAGATTTATATCATCATAATTTAACAATTGTCAGATTAAATCCTAACTACTACACATTACTTTTACTGTGTGCCAACTTTTTATTGGCGGACATAAGCAGCGGCGTATACACATGAGCCATTTCTATCGCTGTGTTAGAATAGATATTCCTTAAGTTGACGCCATTGGCTGAACACATACTAAAATACAACCCTTACATTGACGCCCTTACCCGCGCAACTACCACCTACTGCTTATAGATAGGGGCTAAGATAAAACGCTTACCTGGTAGGGCACGCAATAGCCCTTGTAATTCCAGTGACAATAAGGCCGCTTGTAATGTGCCAGGTGGCAAAGCGGTAATATGGGTGAGCGCATCAATCGTTATGGGCTCTATAGCTTCATGTAACTGGTTTAAAACCAGTTGTTCGGATGGAGTAAGCGGATGGTTGGCATACGTATCAGCCTGGGGTTGATGGTGCACTTTCCAATTCATGATATAGACCAAATCATTTATATGGGTTAGGAGGTGTGCTTGATTCCGTTTAATTAATTGATGGCATCCTGCAGAAGTAGCTGAATAGATGCTACCCGGCAAGGCAAAAACCTCCCGGTGGTAATTATTAGCATAATAGGCGGTGATCAAGGCACCACTTTTTTCTTTGGCTTCAATTACTATAGTGACATCTGCCAGACCAGCTAGAATTCTATTGCGTGCCACAAAGGTATGGGCGCCTAATCCACTTCCTATGGGATACTCTGTGAGTAAGCCGCCGCTTACCTTACACATTTCCAAGGCTATGTTTTTATGCGCCGTGGGATAAATTTGATCCAAACTGGTGGGCAATACAGCTACGGTAGGTAGCCCCATCTCCAATGCCTGCCTATGGGCCCATATATCTGCTCCATAAGCTAAACCACTGACCACAAGGGGCTTATAAGGAAGTAATTGCTCTAAAAACTTAGTAATCGCTGCTTGTCCATAGGAGGTTAATTGCCGGGTACCCACAATGGCCACTACCCGCTGTTGGTTCAACTGTGCTTGCCCCTTATAATACAAAATAGAGGGACCATCTGGTAATTCTACCAACCTTTGTGGATAACTATGCTCCCCCATCGTCAGCAGTTGAATGCCCTCTGTTTCATGTAACGGTAAGATCTTTTCTGCTTGAACCAAGCTACTGCTTAAGGTGATCGATTGGGCTATTTTATAGGGAATCAAACTATTACCTTTATGTGCAGCTGCAAATACCGCTTGGGCATTGCCGAAATAAGCTAATAATTTTTTTAACCGGACAGCGCCTATACCTGGCACCAGGGAAAGTGCCACCCGGTAGTGTTTTTCAGTAAGAGGAACCATTGCTTTGTATAACCGTAAAATACAGCAGCTAATTTAGCGTATTTTTAAGCTAAAACCGCTGCCCTATCCGCTCTTTTATCTCCCAATGGCTAGCGGACCTCTATTTCCTTACCTTTGCACCAAAGAGATGCCAGCACTTGTATCTACAGTAAAAATTAGATATAATAATCTAATTTTTACTAAATATTTATCAGGCATTTAGCATAAATCAATCATATGGTATGGCTCAATAGCCTTTTGCTCATCATATGTACTTTTTTATTATTAACCCTGGTAGTAGGTCTAACAAGCAGAAAAGCCACCACATTTCGAGCATATGCTGTGGATACCAAACGACTTTTTACCGTTAAGCTGCTGGCTACCCTATTGGGGACCTCTTTTTGTGGTGTGTCCTTGTTATCTCCTGTAGAAGTGTGTTATAGTGCTGACCTCCCTAAAGTTGTGCTTACATTTATGCCTTCTCTTACTTTATGGCTTACGAGTCTAATGTGGATACGTATGGCGCCATTTACGCAACATCTTTCCATTGCAGGAACCATAGGCAGCGTATATGGCAAATATCCAAGGATTATTGTTGCGCTATTAGCTACTTGTTCTGCTATTTCTATTGTTAAAGATCAAATCAATGCCATCTCCACCATTATCACTATCTGTCTAGATGCCATTAACCCTACGTCCATCACCGTATTGGCTACCTTAACGCTTATTTTCTATGCAACTTTGGCGGGCATGCGTTCGGTGACAAATACCGACGTGCTACAATGCATCACCTTTGTTGTTATTATTGCGCTGATCGCTAAACTTATGTTTAAAAAAATAGATAAACCCACCTTAGATATTGTATCATTTTTACAAAACCAAGAAAAATTTAAACTGAGCAGCCTATTCCATCTTGATAAACAACCATTGAATCTGCTGTTATACGTTCCATTCTCTTGTTTTATCATTGCTGATCCTGGCAATATACAGCGGGTCTATATGTGCGCTAGCCCCGCTCAGGTCAAAAAAGTTTTTTTGTATGGCAGTTTGCTGTACCTGGTTATTATGTTTTTTGTATGTCTGATTGGTCTATTTGCTTTTGCCGGAAACCCAACGTTATCAGTAGAAAAAATTTAGCCGTATATCATAAGCACTATGCCATCTTTTTTAAAATATCTATTGTTATATGTGTATTAGGGCTGTCCATGTCTACGGCTGATTCTTATTTACATCTCTGTTCTGTTATGGTTGCCCATGATCTGATGGAAAGCATACGGGGGATACAACCCATCTCCTATCTGATGCAGATGCGAGTGGCTAAGTTAACTACACTAGCTTGGATTTGTTAGCTATGCTCATAGCCATTTATGCCAGTGATCTATTTATAGACCATAGCATTGCGCATGCGCTTAATATGCTTCATACGATTGACGGTAGCATCATACCACCCCTGTTTATCTTAGCTGTGTTTGGTTTCCGGGGTACTGCCCGTACCGCTTTGATAGGCATAGCTATAGGTATATTGGTTAGCTTGCTCTGTAACCAATGGGGGTTTACAACAGGATTCGCGGCACGTATCACACCTGCAATAGCCAATAGCTTGGGTATGATGGCGGCACACTATCTCTTACCACAACCAACAGGTATGATGTAAATGCCTAACCAGCTACTTTGTATCTATTCAAATCACTGGTTTATTGCGTTCAAAGAACAACGCCCCTGTAAAAAGTCGCGGTTTAGAAAGTGGCATTTTACAGATGATTAGGAAAGACAGTTTCCTTTGAAGCCCTCAAAGGGGGCGCTTTCTGTTTTTCGATCCTTAGGATGACACTTTCAGCGACTTTTTGCCGAGGGCTTGATTTTTTTGTCCACTTTTTTCTTGATAAAAAAGGGGGATACAATTCATTATTAACCAGTAATATGAACAGATACAAATTGCCTTGCTAACCAGTGTCCGTGCATAGATACGCTACTTTATCCCACACTGCCTTCTAAAGTAAGTGCCAGTAGTTTTTGGGCTTCTACGGCAAACTCCATAGGCAACTGATTAAGCACTTCCTTACAATAGCCATTGACAATTAGTGCAATGGCATTTTCATGATCCATACCACGTTGGTTACAGTAAAAAAGTTGATCTTCACTAATTTTAGAGGTAGTGGCTTCGTGTGCTACCTTTCCGGTTGGGTTTTTTACTTCTATATAAGGGAAGGTATGGGCCCCACAGCTATTACCAATCAATAAAGAGTCGCATTGAGAAAAATTAGTGGCGTGCGCTGCACCAGGTGCGAGTTTGACCAAGCCTCTATAGCTATTGTTGGACTTACCTGCTGCAATCCCCTTGGCTACAATGCGGCTCTTGGTATGTTTCCCTAAGTGAATCATCTTTGTGCCAGTATCTGCTTGCTGTTTGTGCTTGGTGACGGCTACGGAATAAAATTCACCTATTGAATGGTCTCCCATTAAAATACAACTCGGGTATTTCCAAGTAATGGCTGACCCTGTTTCTACTTGTGTCCAAGAAATTTTAGCATACGCACCGGCACAAAGCCCTCGTTTGGTTACAAAATTATAGACCCCGCCTACGCCTTCTTGATTACCTGGATACCAATTTTGTACCGTTGCATATTTTACATGGGAACGTTTTTCAGCATAAATCTCTACTACAGCGGCATGTAATTGGTGTTCATCACGCATAGGGGCTGTACACCCTTCTAAATAACTCACATAGGCATCTTCTTCCGCTATAATCAACGTGCGTTCAAATTGGCCTGTATTGGTGGCATTGATTCGGAAATAAGTAGAAAGCTCCATGGGACAATGGACCCCTTTAGGAATATAACAAAAGGAACCATCACTAAATACAGCGGTATTCAAGGTGGCAAAGTAATTATCAGTCATAGGGACCACTTTACCCAAGTATTTTTGAACCAAATCAGGGTGCTTTTGCACAGCCTCACTAAAAGAACAAAAAATAATACCCAACCTACTTAAGGTTTCTTTAAAGGTAGTGGCAACGGAAGCACTGTCCAATACGACATCCATAGCCACACCTGCTAGCCTTTTTTGCTCCTCTAACGAAATCCCCAAGCGTTTAAAGGTAGCCAACAGTTCTGGGTCAGCTTCTTCTAAACTGTTTAGTTGCACTTTTTGTTTAGGTGCGGCATAATAAATAATGTCTTGGTAGTTTATGGGCGGATAGACTACCTTTGCCCAGGTAGGCTCTTTTAACTTGGAAAGATGATCAAAAGCTTGTAAACGCCGTTCTAACAACCAATCGGGTTCATTTTTTTTCTCAGCAATCAGACGAATAGTCCCTTCTGTTAAGCCTTTTGGAATCGCATCTACAGGAATATTGCTCTCAAAACCATATTGATAGTCAGATGCGTTAACAATAGCTCGTATATCTTGTGTTGCCATAATTTCTCTAGATCAATAGCATGGTTTGTAAGGGCTCATCTGCCCTTAAGCTGCAATTTGCTTATTCTGTTTGTTCTATATGCTGTAGGGCTTGCTGGGCAGCCATTTGTTCAGCACATTTTTTAGTCCGGCCCGTCCCCTCTCCCATCACTTTTTCATCTATAAGCACTTGAGCGGTAAATTCTTTGTAGTACTCATACTGATTCTCCTCAAGAATCCTAAACATTACGTGAAGGTGGTGCTTATGGGCCCATTGGATGATCCTACTCTTAAAATTGGTATCATGCTCTATAAGCTCTTTCAAGCTTATATAATTGACTATAAGACGCTCAATAACAAATTTGCGACAGCGGTCATAGCCATGATCTAAGTAAACGGCACCAATAAGCGCCTCTAAGGCATTGCCATAAATAAACTTATGGCCACTTCGTTTGACAAGGTTTGTATCGTAATGCAATAGCTTATCTAAATGAATTTTACGCGCCAACCCATTTAGAGAATCCCTATTGACCAACCTTGAACGTATATCTGTTAAAAAGCCTTCTTCTTTTAAAGGATATCGCTTGAAGAGATAATCAGCAACCATAGCAGACAATATAGCATCTCCTAAAAATTCGAGTCGCTCATTGGAGGTGGGCCCCTCTTCTATAGAGCTATGTTGAAGGGCTACTCTATATAAAGCTAGATTTAAAGGCGCCATTCCAGTAACCGCTCTTACAAAAGAGACCAACTGTTGCGTACCAGAATCTCGCTTTGTAAAAAAATACTGAAGTAAACTCAGGAACCTTCCCATCTTTTGAAGATTATAGAAACGTTATGTCCACCAAAACCAAAGGCATTGTTTTGCGCAAATAAGATCGGTCTTTTCTCTGCCTTATTCAAGGTTAAATTGATACGGGGATCAATGGCTTCATCTAACACCTTATGGTTAATCGTTGGAGGCACCACTTGATGTACTAAAGCCAAAACAGTAGCTATAGACTCTATAGCACCTGCTGCACCCAGCAAGTGACCCGTCATCGACTTGGTTGAGCTAATATTCAGCCTATAGGCATGGTCACCAAATACATCTTGAATGGCCTCTATCTCATTGATATCACCCAATGGGGTACTAGTGCCATGGGCATTGATGTAGTCTATGCCATTTGGCATAAGCCCGGAACTCGCTAATGCACGTTGCAAAGCCAACATGACCCCACCCTTATCGGGTGCAGTAATGTGATAGGCATCTGCAGACATGCCTACACCTACTACCTCAGCGTAGATTTTAGCGTTTCTTTTTTGGGCATGGGTATAAGACTCAAGGACTAAAGCGCC
Organism: Candidatus Cardinium sp. TP; assembly: GCF_025215055.1. GTDB lineage: Bacteria > Bacteroidota > Bacteroidia > Cytophagales > Amoebophilaceae > Cardinium. The sequence continues at coordinate 25,202 of NZ_JANAVR010000008.1, read as the reverse complement.
GGCACCTTCTCCCATTACAAAACCATCCCGTGTCTTGTCAAAGGGACGAGAGGCTGTTAAGTAATCTTCATTGCGCTGGGAAAGAGCCTTTAATGCATTAAATCCAGCCATGCCTATTTGAATAATAGGCGATTCTGAACCACCTGCCACTACAACATCTGCATCACCCAACTTAATCAACTGACAAGCAGCTGCTATAGAATTTAAGGCAGAAGCACATGCGGCTACCGTAGCAAAGTTGGGACCTTTAAAGCCATATTTAATGGAGAGGTGACCAGCAGGAATATCTGGTATAATCTTGGGAATAAAAAAAGGATTGACTTTTGGGTCCATATCGTTTTTAGCAAACGCCAAAACGAGTTCTTCTGTAGTACCTAAGCCGCCTATACCAGAACCCCATACAATGCCTACCCGTTCTTTATCTACCAAAGGAGTGATCAATGCAGCATCTTGTATGGCTTCATCACCAGCTACCATCGCATACTGGGCAAATAGGTCCATTCGCCGCATATCTTTTACATCAAAGTAGTTGCGGGGATCATAGCCTTTTAAGGAACAAGCAAACTTAGTTTTATGCCTAGCCGTATCAAATCTAGTAATGGGCTCCGCACCACTTTGGCCAGTAACTAACCCATTCCAGTAGGCTGAAATCCCACTACCAATGGGAGTAAGGGCACCTAGTCCTGTAATAACTACTCTTGTGGGTAACATAGAAAAGGCAAACTAGACCTTAGGTTGTGCTAAGGTCTCTTCTAAGTAATCTACCACACTACCTACGGTTTGTAGATGAGTGGCTTCATCATCCTTAATACGTATATCAAACTCTTTTTCAAGCTCCATAACCAATTCTACTTGGTCTAAAGAATCAGCACCTAAATTATTGGCAAAATGTGCCGTAGGCAGCACCTCTTGTGCTGATACATTCAGCTTATCCACAACAATGGCTGCTACCTTAGCCATAATATCTTCCCTATTCATTTAATTAGCTATTTTATATTTGATTGAAATGAAGTTAATTACTAAGCTTACCACGGCATAACCGCATACCTAGAAGGCCAAGAAAGTGGGTCTACCGGCGCTGATTAGATGCTACTTTTTCTGCCTTCCAATGGGCGAATCTTTCATCCGCTTGCGCTTGGGTAATCGCCCCCTTTATAACGCCTACCTGAAGATGCTTTTTAAGCATTACGCCCTGCTTGGATAAAAGACCTTTAACCGTATGGGTAGGTTGCGCCCCCTGAAAAAGCCATTTTAGTGCGCTTACTTCATTCAGCTGAACCGTTGCAGGGGCCGTGTTGGGATTATAATTCCCAATTTTTTCTATAAACCGACCATCCCTGGGGGACCTGGCATCAGCTACAACGATGTCATACTCTGCCAGATGTCTTCTACCGCATCTAGCTAATCTTATTTTTACAGCCATAGTATTATCTTTCTAACGAATCTCGTTCGCCAATGGTTAATGGATAAGCGCTCTTCCAAAACAGTTACTGGTCATTTGCAGTCCGATCCGGTGCTTACCTCCTCACATACGCCTAGTACAGGTCAGCTTTGCGTGCTGGTTCCTCCTACACATTCCAAGCTATAAACACGTTGCAAAAAGCTTGTTATTTTTTGTTGATTACAGGAATCAGTGTGCAACACCAAGGACATTAAACGCGATCTACTGAAACAATGGCGCGCATGTCTTTCTTTTTGGCAAAAACAACCACCCCATCTGTTAAGGCAAACAAAGTATGATCTCTCCCCAAGCCCACATTTTTACCAGGATAATAGCGGGTACCTCTTTGCCTGACAAGGATATGACCGGCTGTGACTACTTCTCCACCATATTTTTTGATACCAAGCCGCTTACTTTCTGAATCTCTTCCATTACGGGAGCTACCGGCTCCCTTCTTATGTGCCATGTTATTATACTAGTTTATAATATCTTCAATAACAATCCGCGTGTGTGCTTGACGATGCCCCCGCTTTACTTTATATCCATTGCGTCTTTTTTTCTTAAAAACGATCACTTTATCTGCCTTGGTATGTGCCAACACCTTGGCCGTAATGGTTACCCCATTCAGCATAGGTGTACCAAGGGTCACTGCTCCTGCTTCATCATCTAAAAGTAAAACTTTATCAAAAGTGAGCAAAGCACCCACTTCACTTTGCAATTTAGGGGTGTAGAGCCACTGCGCTTTAGAAACTTTAAATTGCTTCCCAGCTATTTCTACAATTGCATACATATATTTATATAAGCTAAAAAATAATAACCCTTTCAAAATTAGAAAGGGTAAAGCTTAACAAACTTAAGCTTTTTTCTATAAAAAAAAAACGCCCATCAACCGATACTACCTACTTATGCGCAAGTATGGCTAGCGTGGCGCTCTTTCTACTCTCCTTGTTTAAGGAGTGAAAAGTCAAAAGTATCTAAATATTGGGTAGTAAATTGACCTTTTTGGAAGGCCTCATCCTCTACCAGCGCACGATGGAAAGGTATATTGGTTGGAATACCTTCTATAACAAACTCTTCTAATGCCCGCTTTATGCTGGCAATGGCATCGGCTCTAGTAGCTGCATGTACAATGAGTTTGGCAATCATAGAATCATAGTGTGCAGGCACTACATAACCAGCGTAAATATGGCTGGCAATGGTGGTACCTAACCCGCCTGGAAAATGCACATGGTTAATTTTTCCGGGGGCAGGTCGAAAGCCATGGAAAGGGTCTTCTGCATTAATACGTAGCTCTATAGCGTGACCTTGGGGATATAAATTGGGGCTATCTAATCGTTTCCCAGCTGCGATTTCAATTTGCGTTCTGAGTAGGTTAAAGCCTGTAACCGCTTCTGTAACAAGATATTCCACTTGAATGCGGGTATTCATTTCCATAAAGTAGAAGTTGTGGTGTTTATCCACTAGAAACTCCATGGTACCCACGCCTTCATACCCTATAGCCGCTACGCCTTTTAGTGCTGCTTCTGTTATCTTGGCCCGTAATGGTGCGGTCACAAAGGGAGAAGGAGATTCTTCTACTAATTTTTGGTGTCTACGCTGAATGGAACAATCTCGTTCAGATAAATGGATGACTTGACCATATTGATCGGCAACAATTTGTATTTCAATATGGCGGGGTTCTTCTATATATTTTTCCAAATATAGTCCATCTTTACCAAAAGAGGCGATGGCTTCTTGCCTGGCTTCTATCCATTTTTGGTGGAATGCTTCAGGTGTCTCAACCAACTTGATGCCTTTCCCTCCACCCCCTGCGGTTGCCTTCAGCAATACAGGAAAGCCTATTTCATGGGCCAAGCGGATGCCTTCTTCCACAGAGGTAAGCAACCCATTGGAACCAGGCACAATAGGCACACCAGCCGCCTGCATCGTGGCTTTTGCGGTAGACTTATCACCCATTTTACGGATAGCTTCCGCAGAAGGCCCGATAAATTTAATGCCGTATTCTGCACAAATACTCGAAAAACCAGCATTTTCAGATAAAAACCCATAACCTGGATGAATCGCATGGGCATCAGTCACCTCAGCAGCGGCAATAATGGATGGAATAGAGAGATAAGACAAATGGCTAGCAGGAGGACCCACACAGACGGACTCATCTGCAAAACGGACATGCAAACTATCCCTATCTGCGGTAGAATGTACCGCAACGGTTTTAATACCCATTTCTTTGCAAACCCGAATGATGCTTAAAGCAATTTCTCCACGATTGGCAATCAATATTTTTTGAAACATAAAAGATCAAACTGGAAAGATGAATGCGACCCTTACCCGGTAACAGGATCTACTAAAAACAGAGGTTGATCATATTCCACAGGCGAGACATCATCTACCAAGACCTGCACGATCTTGCCAATGACTTCTGACTCTATTTCATTATAGAGCTTCATAGCCTCTATGATACAGAGTTTGGTTCCCTTGACAATTTCATCACCCTCTTTTACAAAAGGGGCGGCTTCAGGATTAGGTGATCGGTAGAAGGTACCAATCATTGGAGACTTAACCGTGATATACTGGGGGCTATGCTCTGGGTCAGTTGCTGGCGTAGGCAACGACAGTGTATTGGGGGCAAGTGATGGCATATGTCCCGGGATAGGTATACTTCTTTTTATATGAATTTTAATAGCTTCCGTTTCAATATGCACCTCTTCTAACCCTGACTTGGTAATAAAGTCAATTAGCTCCTGAATTTCTTTCGTTTTCATATTTACTTTTTCTGCTCATTGACCCGTTCCATATAGAGTCCAGTACGGGTATCTATCTTTACAAGATCTTCATTATTAATGAATAGCGGCACCCGCACCTCTACGCCTGTTTCTAGGGTAGCTGGTTTTAACGTTTTTGTAGCGGTATCGCCTCTGAGGCCCGGCTCTGTATAGGTAACCCGCAATAGAACAGATGGAGGCAATTCACACTTTAATACAACATTTTCATCATCATGGTAAACGACTTCCACCTGTTGCCCTTCTTTTAAGAATTGAGGGGTATAAATCAGTGTGGGGGCAATGGTGAGTTGTTCAAAGGTCTCCGTGTGCATAAAAGTATAGCCTGAACTATCTTTATAAAGAAATTGATAGGGTCTGCGTTCGACACGTGCGATATGGATTTTTACACCCGCGTTAAAGGTATGGTCTATTTGCCTATCTTTGGTTAAGCTCTTTAGCTTGGTTCTAACAAAAGCGGCTCCTTTACCTGGCTTGACGTGTTGAAATTCCACTACACTATAAATATCATGATTCAATAGAATACAAAGGCCATTTTTAATATCACTGGTATTTGCCATAACATCTTGCGCTTATTGCTACTAAATATATTTTACTTTTCTGAAATATCAACTTTTACATCATTTTACAACCATCATACCCCCAAATCATATACATAGCACCCCAAGTAAAACCTCCACCAAAAACAGCGAGGATCAACTTATCTCCTTTTTTTAGTTTGGATTCATAATCCCACAAACAAAGGGGAAGGGTTGCCGCTGTTGTATTGCCATACTTATGAATGTTTAGCATCACTTTTTCCATAGGAATGGCTACACGATCGGCCACAAGTTGCAGGATGCGCCTATTGGCTTGATGGGGCACCAGATAGGCAATATCCGCTGGTGTAAGCTGATGGCCAGCCATCATTTCCACCACCACTTCTGACATAGCGGTAACCGCTGCTTTAAATACATTTTGGCCATCTTGGTGAATGTAATGGGCTTTCGCCTCCACGGTTGCATGGGAAGCGGGCCACCTACTGCCGCCTGCTTTTTGATAAAGCAGGTGTTGGCCTCCACCATCTGATTTGCAGATGGTATCTACAATACCATACCCACTATCTGCTTCAGCTTCCGTTACCAGGACGGCACCTGCACCATCCCCAAACAGAATACAGGTAGCCCGATCTGTATAATCGGTAATAGCAGACATCTTATCTGCGCCTACCACAATCACTTTTTTAGCCCTACCGGAAGCAATAAACTGAGCGGCAGTATCGAGTGCATAGAGAAAGCCCGAGCAGGCAGCTTGTAAGTCGTAGCTAAACGCACGGGTAGCTCCCACCGCATGGGCAATGATATTGGCAGTAGCAGGGGTGATCTGATCTGGTGTAATGGTTGCACATATCAGGAGATCTATCGTAGCAGGATCGGTAGCTGTTTTTTGCAGCAAATCTTTGACGGCTCGTATAGCCATAACCGAGGTACCCAGCCCTGCTCCTTTTAGGATCCTGCGTTCTTGAATACCGGTTCTAGTGGTGATCCATTGATCATTGGTAGCGACCATCTGCTCCAATGCATCATTGGTCAACACATTGTCTGGCACATATCCAGCTACACCTGCAATAGAGGCACGCTTTATTAGCTTCATCTATAGCGTAATTTAACCGGCCCTATGCATCACCACCCTGCCTTTGTAATACATTTTATCTTCATGCCAAAATGCACGGTGTGGCGTATGTACTACACCTGTAACCGGACAAACCACTAAAGCGGGCATGGCAAGCTTGACATGGGTTCTTCTCTTATCTCTTCTGGAAGCAGACGACCTTCTCTTTGGATGTGCCATGTTGGTATAATTTATTTAAAACGAATAAGCTATTTTTTAATCTATCCCTTTTTAGGGGGTAACAAGTATCCAAATTTACAAATAATTTTACCAGCTAGAAAATTATTGTGCCGATGGCATTGGGGAGAAAGCGAATCATTCAGCCAATGGCGCTAACGAAAAAGGACACTATTTGGACAAATCGTCTATTTTATGTCATTTACTCCTTATGCCCTTCCATGCTTTTATCACGATTGCTTTGATTGCTTGCAAACGTGTTTTTTCACCTGCTTGCACCTCTTTCCCGCGTTTATCTATACAGTTCCTCTTACTTGCCCACTTACCTAGTTTCTGCGGTGGCGGAATCGATTGATTCGGTGAAGCGGTAGGCGCATGCATTGATTCAGCTGGTGTATTGCTTTGCCCTTGCGCATCCGCTGCTCTATTATTTGTATCCATATTGTTGCTCCCCATATGCCCATCTCCTGGCTCGGAGTCGCTAGCTAAGCGGTCGCTTGCCCCATCTTCCATCTGCTTTTTTGCACACTTGTCATTCTGATCAATATCTATCTTTTTATGCTTGTTACAGCTTACCCAACATATACTTAACATAAAAATTAACTAATATAAAACCAAGGTTTGGTATAGCTATGGGTAACTTCATGTTTTGTTTTTTAGATGTTTTGGATTACAGCTTGGGCATCTTGCTCTAATCTAAAAGAGGACGTGACCTAGAGCAGTTGTGTAACTTGGTGAAGCTTACATAAATGGCTTGTGACTTGTCGTTACCTAGCATGCATCTAGCATACTTTTATGTAACAAATATATTGATTTTCAATAAAAAAACATATAAGCAATTGTAGTTTTTTTGCATACCTTCCCCCTTATATTTTTCCCCTTAAAAAACCATTATGGAAATTTGTTGTGTGCAGCTGATCCTATTCAGTTTCTTTCCTTTTTTGTAATTTAGCAAAACGATGCGGTTGCCTACGTGGTCTATAGGTAGACCTGATAAGCAACAATAAGGCCTCTTCACACCAAAAGGATTGGGCAAATTTAACAAAAAAATATTTAAATCTATATGTCTAATAATCTGGTTACCACTTCATTTGCTTTATGGGCCACACGCATTACCCACAAACTTGCTGCCCAACCATTTTCCAAGCGATATGTACTCCTTTTAATCGCCTTGAGCAGTAGCTTTTTTTACCTATCCTGGTGCGCTGCTTGGTTGGGTGGCTTGTTGTGCGTAGCTATTGTGCCTATGCTGGGCATTATGAAACTGATCACGATAGCACCTAAAAAAACACGCTTTTGCCTCTCCTCTATTCTACTAACGCTGTTTCTTTGGAATACAATAGCGCTCTGGTGGGTGTATAATGCTGCTTGTCTTGAGGGCTTTTTCGTTGCAACATGCGGTAATGCATTGTTCCTTTTTTTTCCTTGGTGTTTTTATTACTACATGCGCAAATGGGGTGGCCTATATGTAGGCTATATAGGCCTAGTAACCAGTTGGTTAACACTAGAACATGCCCACCTCTCCTGGGAAGGTTGGGAACTAACCTTCCCAGGGCTGAACTTAGGCAATGGTCTAGCCGCACTGCCAAAATGGATTCAATGGTATGAATATACAGGGATACTTGGAGGATCCCTTTGGGTTTTAGTGCTGAATGTCCTGGTTTACCATTTGCTATTTGAACAAGCCCATCCTGCACTACGCAAGGGATGTTTGGCTTGGTTGCTACTGCCCCTATCTATAAGTTTGATCATCTATTACACCTATCAAGAAAAAGGGGTCGATGTAGAAGCAGTAGTAGTCCAACCCAACTTTGATAACTATACCGAGAAGGACTATGGCTCTCCAAGCTTTGTCCCTTATAGATGTCAAATAGATCGGCTATTGACCCTTTCTAAGGAACAGCTTACCCCAGCAACTTCTTTAGTAGTTTGGCCCGAATCGGCCATTGATAGGCCTTTAGAAGAAGCATGGGTGCGTGACTATCGATTGATGGAGCCTATATATCAATTTCTAGAAGCTTATGCTGCCTTACACCTTATAACTGGGGCTAGTTCTTTTCGTGTGTATGGCCCAACTAAGGCTACCAAAACTGCTCAACTCAGGAAACAGGGCTATATTGACCATTTTAATAGTATATTTCATTTAAATATTGGACGCCCAACGGATATATACCATAAGGTAAAAAGATTACCCGGTGGAGAATTTATCCCCTATTTCTATATTTTACCAGAAAGTATACATAATTGGATCAAACAAATGATTCATGATATTGGCGGGGGGCTAACGCCTTGTCTTGCTAAGGGAGATGGCGCTAAAATTTTTACCATCCATAAGCAACTCAAGGTTGCACCGATTATCTGTTATGAGTTATTATATGGTGCTTTTGTAGGTAGTAGTGTGCAAAAAGGAGCCCACCTTTTTGCAGTAGTAACCAATGATGGATGGTGGGGTAACACCCCTGTCTATCAACAGTTCTTTCAATACAGTCGCTTATTAGCAATAGCCCATCGAAGGAGTGTAATGCGTGCAGCCAATACGGGTATTTCTGGATTCATCAATCAACGGGGGGAAACAATCGCTGCCACGAATCAGTTAGAAATGGCAGCTATGCGGGCAATAGTACAGGCCAATCATCAAATGACTTTCTATAGCCTATATGGGGATTACATTGGTCATATCGCTTCATGGGCTTGTTTGCTATTATTTTGTATTGTCTGCATAAAACGACGGCAGCAAAAAAGAAAACCACACTGCAACGCCAACCAAACGAACTGCCCGACCGCGCACTAAGCAGTTTTTTCATGGCTAAAACAAAATATTGTTGAGTCAACCTTGTGCTTGCGCTGTTTTTAGAGTAGATTTGTAGGTAAGCAGGTAGCCAATAACCATTTTTTAACGACAAACTAAAGTAAAGGTATGATTGTTGTAGAAGTAAAAGACAACGAAGGCGTAGATAAAGCGCTCAAAAGATTTAAAAAGAAAGTGGAGCGTGTGGGTATACTAAAAGAGGCCAGGCAACGTATGGCGTATACGAAACCCACAGTAAGCAGAAAAGCTAAAAAGCTAAAAGCGATGCATAAGTACCGAATACTAGGCAACAATGGGTAAAGATGGACCATCCATCACTCCTTGCGCTTTTTGAGGCCTATTTAACGGCAGAAAGGAGAGCAAGTCTACATACCGTTGTGGCCTATACAACGGACGTAACCCAATTGATAGATTATCTCTCTGAACAGATCCCTGAAAAAATAGCCACAGCGGTAACCGGGCAGGATCTACGTGGGTGGATGATGGCTTTAGCTAAAGAGGGTCTGAGCCATCGTTCTATCAATAGGAAAATGGCTGCGCTGCGTGCTTTTTATGCTTTTCTAGCGACAAAAGGGTTGATGGTTGAGCGCCCCACAGATGTATTGAAAAGTCTAAAAGGAAAAAAAAGGTTGCCTATCTTTTTTCAAGAAAAAGAACTGCTGGCTTTCCTAGACCAATATCTATTTCCGGTTAACTTTCCTGGCTTGCGTGATCGGTTAATTTTGGAGCTGCTATATGGAACAGGGATGCGCCTAGCTGAACTGGTAGCGCTTTGCCAAACAGACATCAACCTGGAAAATGGAACAGTTAAGGTATTAGGGAAACGTGATAAAGCGCGTATGATTCCTTTTCCAAAGCCACTGATTCAGTTGATCACGGCTTATATAAGGGAAAAAGAAAAACTGGACCATCCGCCTACCCCTCAACTCATCGTCACCAACACGGGCAAACCCGCTTATCCTATGTTTATCTACCGAGTCGTCAAGAAGTATTTGGCACCTACTATACGTTCCAGCCAACATAGCCCACATATATTCCGCCATACCTTTGCTACACACTTATTAGATAAAGGAGCGGATTTACAGGCTATTAAAGATCTATTGGGTCATGCCAGCTTATCTGCCACCCAAATCTATACCCATAATTCTTTAACGAGATTAAAAGAAATTTTCAAAAAAGCCCATCCTAGAGCAGAAGAAAGCTGATAAAATCATATTGCGCCTTTAATGATAGAAGAAAGTTTAATAGATTACATCAAAACATAAGGGTGAAGGGATGGGCCCAATTTATATAAGATGCTTGTTTTTTGACTAGATTGCTTATGTGTGTTTTACATGCTTTAAAAGAGGCCTACCAGCGCCTTACCACCCATACCACGCAAACCTTATCGATGGGGTTTGGTCTATTATGGGCTGTTTTTATATGGATGTTGCTATTAGCTGTGGGCAATGGCTTCCACAATGGTGTTTCCGAAGTGTTTGCAAAGTATGGCGCAAAAACCATAACCATCAGGAGAGGAAGCAGTGCGGGTGGCCACTATCCTATTCCAGCAGCCATAGCGGCAAACTTATCTCAATCTTTTCATACGATTCAACATAGTAGCCCTATCTTACAGTCTAAGCACCCCATAAGCTATGCGACCCAAAAGGTCACAGCACCCATTTTGGGCTGTGCACCCTGCTATGCTGTATTGGCGAATTTACCCATACAGGAAGGGCGCTTTTTTACACCACGTGATGAAAGAGTAGGCCATAACATTTGCATCCTGGGCATCAATATGAAGGAAAAATTATTTGGGCATGCCGCTGCCATTGGGCAATATATTTTTTTGCGGGATATAGGTTTACAGGTAGTGGGCGTACTAGATACATTAGAAGCCAGCCTTTATGGTGAATCTAATGCGATATTGCTGCCGCATAGTTTGTTTAAAGCGATATTTCCTCAACGCAGCCATGATGTAGATGCCATCCGCCTGACCCTAGTACCAACTGCACGGGAAGCAGTAGTAGAAAAACAACTCCGCGCTTATTTTGCGCGCCATTTGCATTTTGATGTGAACGATACCCAGGCACTTGGGCTATTTAGTATAGCCAAACATGCCGATAGATTTCATAAGTTGTTTAACAATATAGCTATTTTTAATACAATCATCGGTATATGTCTGCTGATCACTGGTATGGTAGGCATGAGTAACATGATGTTAGTGACCATTCAAGAAAGACGAAACGAAATGGCGATTCGAAACGTATTAGGGAGCCGTTCTATAGATATTATGTCGATGATTGTATGTGAAGTAGTAATGGTGACCCTGGTGGCTGGGATCATCGGTTTTGGAGGAGGCTTTGCGCTTATCCAGCTGTTCAATAGATGGGTAGTACCACTGTGCAAAACCTACTACCTATCTACTTTAACCTTTCCTCCTGAATATATGTTGAGTGGATTGGGATTGATCATGGTAACCAGTTGTGTGGCTGGGATGCTACCGGCTATGCGTGCGCTACAGATAAAGCCTATCGAGGCATTGGGCAATAAGTAAAGGAGGTTTTTGCTTGTTTTTGGGTAGTCTCTCTATTGACTGAACGAATATTGATTTTATTATATATGCTTGGATATCAATGGTTTATAGAAGTTTTACATAGTTTAAAAGCCCATAAAATCAGGACTATTTTCTCGGGTTTTGGCGTTATGTGGGCCATGCTTATCTGGGTGCTTTTACAAGGCGTAGGTAGTGGCGTCCACAATGGCATGATGAAACGGTTTCGCAGCTATACTACCCGTTGTATGTATATTTCTGAAGGGCATGGGTCAACGGGCCCTATCCACCTCACAGAAGCCATAACCAATGAACTGGCCACTGGTTTAAATGTGTTTAGCCAAGTTATGCCTTTTTTTCAAAAAACAAGTTCGGTGGCGTATGGACCAATCATACACAAAAGTGACCTGCTGGGTGTAGGGGTTGGGTATGAAAAGATCAACGACCTAGCGCTGGTAGAGGGGCGTTTTTTCAATGCGCGTGACCTAGCGGAAAGGCTCCCAGTCTGTATACTGGGCCTAGAGATGAAAAAGAAAATATTTGATGTGCACCAAGCAGTGGGGCAGTTCATCGCAATAGATGGCGTTAGGGTGTGTGTAATTGGTGTATTAGACGAAACGATTTGGTTCAATAACACACGCATCATGCTGCCCAGTAGTTTATTTAAAGCATTGTTTCCTAGGGATGCGCAAGTCATTGATGGTATCATAGCGACCCTAGCACCCAAACAAAATGGAATAGCCGCAGCAGAAAAAGTACGCACCTACCTAGCCAGGCGACTCAATCTTAACGCAAATGAGCGGGATGCACTATGCATACGTGGCCCATCTCAAAGCGCTACGCTTTTTGAAGTGTTGTTTAGCGTTATGAAGGGGTTTATTGGACTAGTGAGTTGCTGCTTTTTGGTCAGTGGTGTGGTAGGTGTCAGTAATATGATGCTGGTTGTAGTAAAGGAGCGTAGAAAAGAATTGGCCATTCGTAAAGTGATGGGCGCGAAACCCAGCCATATCATGGGTTTAATTTTGCTGGAATCGATTGCCATTAACTTGATTTCCGGTATATTGGGACTAGGAATCGGTATAGGCATACTCCAATGGATGAATCGCTACTTGCTTCCCATGATTGAAAATCATGGCATCGCTCGTTTTGAATTTCAATTTTCTCTATATGCCTTAGTCGCCTTGGTACTGTCTGGTTGTTTAGCAGCCATTATCCCTGTAAAAAGAGTAGGGTACATTAAACCAGTAGATGCTTTAAATAAAGAATAAAAATGCGTACAATGACCAAATTGATTTTAACCACTAGCTTCATAGCTGGAGGTTTTTTTGCTTACTCCAAAATATATAAAACGCAATGGGAACAACTAACGCGGACAGCCTTTAAGTTAGATCCAATTACCTTTCAAACTACCGAGCCCACACGTAGAACGATTGTGCGCAAAAAAGTTTTCTCTGGCAACCTAATGCCTCATAAAGAAACAAAACTAGAAGCCCATGTGACGGGTGTAGTAGATAAATTATTTGTACGCATAGGGGATTATGTTCCACAAGGTGCAGTGATTGCCCGTATTAAAATACAGCCCAATCTGAACGAGGTGGAGGCTGCAGCCAGCAAATTGCGTTTGGCCACTATTGATCGCAATCAAGCTAGAACCAAATACTTAAGAAGTAAGCAACTCTTTAGCAAAAAGATGCTGGCTAAAGAAGCTTATGAAACTGCGTTGGCAGCCTGGGAACAAACCAAAGAAAAAGTTGCTGCAGCTCAGAAAAGGTTGGAAATCATTCAACGTGGCTATACTACAGCAAAAGGCGTAGCGGCTAACATGATAAAAGCCCCTATCAAAGGGACCATCTTAAGTTTACCCGCTAAGGAGGGCAGTATGGTGCAAGCAGTGAGTGACAAAGCATCTGGCACCACCGTAGCGCTTATTGGGGATATGTCTCATTTCTTGTTTTCCGCTCAGGTCAGTGAATTAGATGTGATCCACTTAACCAAGGAGATGACCTTTACCGCCTCATTAAATGCTTTGAATGATGAAAAACTGCAAGTTACTTTAACTAAAATTGCACCCAAAGCCAATGAAGAGGCATTCCAAAAAGGAGAAATTAAATTTGACATAGAAGGGATCATACATAAACCCAAAAAATCAAAAATTACTTTACGGGCAGGGTATGTAGCGCTTGCAGAGGTAATTCTAGAGCAAGTCAACGATGTGCTAGCTGTGCCAGAAAGCATGATACAAATAAAAGGTGCAACCTATTGCGTAAAATGTTTACATGAAGGTAAAGTGGTTGAAAAAGAGGTGGTATTAGGGCTATCTGATGGTCTATATGTCGAGGTAAAAGAAGGCCTTACCGAGTCAGACCAATTAATTGTAGAAGCGTAGCATGATTCAGATACGGGACTTACATAAATCCTATCAGACGAGTACCCTCACTAGGGAAGTACTGAGAGGGATCGATTTCCACCTTGAAAAAGGGGATTTTGTCGCCTTAATGGGGCAATCTGGTGCTGGAAAGTCTACGTTGTTGCATATTATTGGCCTATTGGATAGCTATGACCATGGGGCTTACCATCTGAATGGCGTGCAGATCAAAAATCTTTCGCATCAACAAGCCAATAGCTATAGGAGTCAATTAATTGGGCTAGTCTTTCAGCAGTTTCATTTAATCCCTTTTAAAACGGCTTTAGAGAATATAGCGCTGCCCCTCTATTACCAAGGTGTAGAAAGAGCAGAGCGCTACAAGCGTGCATGGGCTATGCTTGATAGAGTGGGCTTAACGGCCTATGCCCATCATAAACCCAATGCGCTTTCAGGAGGGCAACAACAAAGGATCGCCATTGCCCGTGCATTGGTCACAGCTCCTCCCCTCATCTTGGCAGATGAGCCAACAGGTGCCTTAGACAGCAGCACGGCACATGAAATCATGGCTTTGCTTAAAGAGATGAATAGGGAGGGGAATACAATTCTTATCGTGACCCATTCTGTGCAGGTAGCACGGCAATGCAATAGCATTCAAGAAATTGTAGATGGAAAAATTAGCTAATACATTTAATGAGATTGATAATGAAAAAATGGGTTGTATGCTTTAGCATAATAGGTAGCATAGCCTTTTTAGGCCACCACAGCACAGAAGCGAAAAACAAGCCGATGAGTTTGCAAGAAGCCATCAACATGGCTTTAAAAGATAATTTAAATATTCAGATTGCTGAACAGACTAAAAAGCAAGCCATACTCTCTCGTAAAATAGATACTTTCCAGATATGGCTGCCTCAAGCCACTTGCATGTTGGCTTACGACAACAGCTGGCTAGGAAGCACACAATCATCTGCACAGCAAAATGGAACCAAAACAAACGCCATGCAATCGCACATGCGATCCGAACCTTTTTTTACATTACAATGGACATTGGCATCGTTAGCGGATAAGATATTCCAAACTAAGATACACAATCAAAATAATGTGATCCATAAGTTAGATGCTAAAAAATCAATAGCAAAAGAACTACAGCAAGTAGTTATTGCTTACTATGAGCTTGCCTTGGCAGAAAAAAAGTGGACATTATCCAATAACCTAATCAAGCTAGCCACAGCTAGGTTAAAGGTAGAGGAAGAAAAATTAAAAATAGGACGGATCTCCAAAATAGATTGTTTGGATGCAGAGCTGGCCCTGAAACAGGTAAAGTTAAGTTTATTGGAGCGTCAGGAAGCCTTGAAAGGAAAGCGTCGCAGTTTAAATGTACTACTTGGCAAACCCCTCAATGAAGAAACATCGGTACAATCAACTATTTCTGTTCAACCTATATGGGATATTCAAGCGGTCACAAAAGAAAAAATGGTTGATTTAAAAGTAGCCATACAGGAAAAACAAGTAGCTATAGCAACAACTGAGTTGCGCAGAGCTAAAGCCTACCCGCTTTCTTGTTTAAACCTATTGGCTTGTTTTCAATCGAAGGGGTATACATATAATTTAGAAGATAAACCATTTGAGTTTGATGCTACGCCTAGCAAATGGTTGGGAAGGATTGGTATTCAGATTGATATCGCTACCTTACTGCTCATGCCTGCAAAGATTAAAAAAGCCAAAATAGCATTACATAATGCCACGTTTACGTTAAAACAACAAAAATTGGCTTTAGAGGATGGTTTAGAAGATAAAAAATGGCAATACCATCATGCCTTAGATGCACATAACGTAGCAGAAGCGCAACTGAAAATAAGCAAGCAAAAATTGGTTTTTATAAGAGAAAAATATCGCCTAAAACAGGTTAAACTACTCGCATTACATGAAGCAGAAGAAGCAACTCAAAAAGCTGAAATCGATGTAATCGAGCACGCTTTAAAGGTAAAAAAAGCAGAGTTTGAACTATATCAATTGGTTGGTATGTTTCATCAGAAGCTTTCTTAGGCATGCTACATCTATCTGCCTAATAGGGTGCATGGCTACAAACGCTTTTAGATGGCTTGGCACATAACGCTACAAATGAGTTTTATCCCACTTTTTTCTTGATAAAGAAGTGAACAAAAAATCAAGCCCTCGGTAAAAAGTAACTTTCTAAACTGCGACTTTTTTCAGGGGCGTTGTTCTTTTTACGTGGATTGAATAGATATATTTGCTGCTATTTCGTCAAGTTAAGGCGCTTATGTCCGCCGATAAAAAACTTGGCGGACATAAGCAGCGACGCGTATACACATGAGCCATTTCTATCTCTGTGTTAAATATAGATGTCCCTTAAGTTGACGCCATTGCCTGTTCAGAGCAAATAGTAAAAAAGGAATGTATGTATCCTATTTTAAGTAAAAACAAAGCCACATCCATCCGCCAATTGGCGCTTAAAAAATACCGCCTAGAGCGGGCTGCTTTTGTCTTAGAAGGGAAAAAAGGCGTCCAAGCATTACTTGCTTCTGATTATGTTATCAAATGTATAGTAGGAACGCCTGATTTTTTTTCAGGTAATCCAGATATGGTTACTACCTTTCGTCGAGAAACAGAGGTATTTGAAACCAATACAGCATTGCTCTCTGGACTAGGTTCCTTTGTTCACAACCATGAAGTACTGGCAGTAGCTGCTATACCCCTACCCACTGCCCCCTGCCTAGCACCTAAGGGTATAACCCTGGCATTAGATGGCATGCAAGACCCTGGTAATTTAGGTACTATGATTCGTATAGCAGATTGGTATGGCATAACTACCATACTCTGCGCGCAAACCACTGCAGAGCTCTATAACCCAAAGGTATTACAAGCGAGTATGGGCTCTTTTGTAAAGGTCAACTTGCATTATGTAAATTTACCCCGCTATTTACAGGGTGTACAGCTGCCTATCCTAGGTGCTATGTTGGAAGGGAAGTCTGTACATGATTTTTTGTTTCCAGACCGTGGGATATTGGTTATTGGGAATGAATCCCATGGGATTCAGCCTGCCGTACAAGCAACCCTAACAGAGGCGGTTGCCATTCCTAGGTATGGCCATGCCAATTCGTTAAATGCAGCGACCGCTGCAGCGATTCTATGTGACAATTGGAAACGGATAGGCGGTATGTAGGCAAGCTACTGACTATGCTGTTTCATAGGCCCCCCGCTTTGGCCTCCACCACGCCCTTCCTAGCTTGAATTAGATCGAATCGCAAATTATGCGTATGTGTTCATGGAATGGCGTCAACTTAAGGGACATCTATTTTAACACAGAGATAGAAATGGCTCATGTGTATACGCGCCGCTGCTTATGTCCGCCAATAAAAAGTTGGCACACAGTAAAAGTAATGCAACGAGCTGTTTTTCGATCTGTAAGATGGCACTTTCAGCGACTTTTTGCCAAGGGCCTGATTTTTTGTCCACTTTTTTATCAAGAAAAAAGTGGGATACAATCCATTATTAACCAGTAACGTGAACAAATACGTTCTTTTATTGTTTTGTATAAAACAATAGATAAGCGGTTTTAGACGCATCTATAACCTTTGATTGACTCCATTCTTCCATCGTTCCATCGCTTACCCTATACCATTTGTCTTCGCGCTTTACATAGGCAATATAGTGGCCACTACTTATTACCTCTCCGCTATGTTGAATAAAAGCATGTAGATTATATTTCACAACATCATCCTTGCAATTAGGATCTGGGCGAATGGTAAGCTCCATTGTCCCATACACTGGATCCGTTATTTTATAGCTAGAGTTTTCAAATCGATTTAGTTGTAGATATAATTTAGAAGGCATACGCGTGTATACGATTTGTTTGATATAATTTTTTACCTTAGAGGTGTTTTCTTGCATAGGCTCTAGCTTGCTTTGATGCTTTTGTATAAAAGTAGACATACTATTCATACAAAACTCCTTATCATACGTTGAATCTATATCCCGATATTTACCTTGTTCTTCTTCCTCCACGAACTCTTCCATATTCAATGCAACGAGCTGACTTAAGTCGTACTTATCCCAATTTTCATCCTTTTTAAAACTTATATGCAATGTGTTATCTTCTTCAGACATTTCCTTTACATAAATGGCTGCTTTAGTCTGTTTTTTATAAAGGATACGTGAAATAAATGTAATAGACCCTGGCAAGTCCGTTGTAAAAAAATGTCTAATAAACTCATCAACATCGTGCTGGCGAACTGAACATACCATCTCAAGCGCCGCTTCTGGAAAACGCGCCACAAACCCTTTTATAACATCCCGAGATAATACCCCGGGGCCAGCATTGATTTTATTAACTAGCCCTTCGAGGGGGCTATTCTGCGCCTCCTCCGGATACAGAGCTGCAATCACTTGCAATGCTGCATTCATATAGCAAGTACTGCCTAAATTTTCAAGACCAGCAAAGGAAAACAAAGGGCCAGAAGGCTTTGGCGCAGGTGAGGAGCCACTACTACTAGAACGTCTTGAAGAAGCATACCCACTAGAAGTGGCTGAAGCACGGCTAGCAAACCCAGAAGAAGAACTACCTGATGAAGCGATACTAGCTTTAGCAAGTAGGCTATCTGTAGAGCCATGCAATGGGTCTGGCAGATTATCTGGCAGCTTAGTTACTGGCACTGTAGGTGTTTTAAGCGTAGTGTCCGTAGGAGATGCAGGGGTAGGCGTTATTTTCTTGTTGCGATTACAACCTTGACAACTCCCTACTGTTGCATGGATGACAATTATTAACAACCAAATGGTTGGGCGGCTGATGATCTTTCTAAACATATACTTTCTATGAAAAGCAATAAGGATTGCTTGTGTAGTTGTTCTTTGCATTGACCGAATAAAGAGTAGGAAGACAGAAATATTAATCCCTTTTATAAAAATTTGCTCTTGATATGCAATATTATAAAACTATCTCCATATAATCAAATGGCCACGTAACTTTTTATCCATTAGGTGGTTCAATACCTTCCATAAAAAAACATACAGCCCTAACTTGATGGTTTCCCATGAAACTATTTTTAATGATTTATAAATTTGCTTTTTTGCCAACAAAATTGTTTTTTTAACACAAAATTAGTATAAAATGCCTTACTGATCACAATAAATTACAGATTTTTACACGCCTAATTTATATAAATTATTTTGACTATCAACTAAAAATAAATTTAACCGATGCCATTTAACCTATTCTATCTTGAGCGTTGGGACATTAGTTTTAGGCTTATTGTTGATATAGCACTATTGGGCTGCTTGGTTTATTGGGTATATACATTAGTAAAGGGTAGTATAGCTGTAAAGTGCATTCTGGGTTGCTTGATCGTATATATTTTTTATTGGATGGTGCAAGCCTTACAGCTCAAGGTACTTACATCTATTTTACGCATATGGACCAGTCCTATCGTGCCGATTATTCTTTTTCAAAGGGAAATCCGCCATTTCTTGTTTAGCTTAGGCAAAAGTCTGATGGGCAGTAAAGCGATGGTAGTACAAATCATTCCTTGGTTGACTGATAAAAAGAATGAAATTGATGTCACACCAGTGGTAAAAGCGGTACAAACCTTAGGCGGCAGCAACACAGGTGCGCTAATTGTATTTACAAAAGATGCAGACCTGCGCTATTATGAAGAATCTGGTGACTTAATTAATGCAGTAGTCTCTGCACGGTTATTGATCGCTATATTCAATAAATATAGCCCATTACATGATGGAGCTGTGATTATTCACAACAATAGAATCGTAGCGGCACGGTGTATTTTACCGGTTACGGAACATCCAAATATAGCGGCACGTTTTGGACTGCGTCATAAAGCAGCTGTTGGCCTTACGGAGATAACCGACGCATTGGTTTTAATCGTCTCAGAAGAATCTGGACAAATATCCATAGCTAGAAAGGGGACAATGGAAAACAACCTATCTGCGCAAGAAATTAGAAGTGCGCTAAAGGAGTATCTGAGTAATGATGCATAACCAGCACTTAGGGGAGATAATATTTTTTCTTGATATGCCCTATCTTTGATAGGGCGTATGGTTATTTAATAAAATGCTAGGAGATGCGGACGATACAATTTAGAGCAGCATTGCGCGAGGCAATGATAGAGGAAATGGAAAGAGATGCAATGGTCTTTTTAATGGGGGAGGAAGTAGCGGCATACAATGGTGCGTACAAAGTAAGTCAAGGTATGCTGGAACGGTTTGGAGCGAAAAGGGTAATAGATACGCCTATTAGTGAATTAGGGTTTACGGGATTGGGTATAGGGGCTGCTATGAATGGCTTGCGCCCGATTATAGAGTTGATGACGTTTAATTTTTCCCTAGTAGCGATAGATCAGATTGTAAATGGAGCGGCTAAAATTTATGCGATGTCGGGTGGGCAATATCATGTGCCTATTGTATTCAGGGGACCAACTGGTAATGCGGGCATGTTAGGTGCCCAACACTCTCAAAACTTTGAAAATTGGTATGCCAATTGTCCAGGGCTAAAAGTAATCGTGCCTTCTAACCCTTATGATGCGAAGGGGTTGCTGAAAAGCGCCATTAGAGACGATGACCCGGTCCTATTTATGGAGTCGGAATTAATGTATGGTGACTTGGGAGAAGTACCTGCAGACGCCTATTTGTTGCCCATAGGAAAAGCGCATCTGAGGCAAGAGGGCACAGATATAACCTTGGTTTCTTTTGGGAAAATGGTTAAAATAGCAGAGGAGGCCGTACAGGTTATGCAAACGCAAGGTGTCTCAGTGGAATTAATTGACTTACGAACGATTCGTCCCCTAGACCTATCGGCCGTTATTGCATCGGTAAAAAAAACCAATCGATTGGTAATCGTAGAGGAAGCCTGGCCACTGGCTTCGATTGCGTCTGAAATAGCTTATCAGGTTCAAAAACATGCTTTTGACTATTTAGACGCGCCGATTCAAAAAATAAATAACTTAGATGTGCCCCTTCCCTATGCACCTACTTTAATAGAGGCCATCTTGCCCAATGTAGCCCAAACCGTAGCGGCGCTTAAGCGGGTTTTGTATCTAACATAAATAGCACACACAGTCATGCAAAAAAAATACCTTATAGGTAATTGGAAAATGTACAAAACGACCCAAGAGGCCATTGGCTTTATGGGGGCATTGTTGCCTGAGTTGAAGGCCATAGACGCGGGTTCATTAGCGCTATACATTGCCCCTTCTTTTGTCCATTTATCGGCTATAGCTGACTTAATAGGTGATCACCAATCTATTCAACTCATTGCTCAAAATTGTCACCATGAGGCAGAGGGTGCTTTTACGGGGGAAGTATCAGCGGCTATGCTAGCCGCTATAGGTGTAAAGGGTGTACTGATTGGGCATAGTGAACGCAGAAGCTACCAAAAAGAGGATCATCCACTTTTAGCTCAAAAAATAAAAAGGGTATTGGAGGCTGGTATGCAACCTTTTCTTTGCTGTGGCGAAAGTTTAGCAGCACGCAAGCATGGCAAACATAAAACAATAGTGCAGCAACAGTTGCAAGAAAGCTTAATGGGCTTAACACCAAAGGAAATAGAAACAGTAGCGATTGCTTACGAGCCGGTTTGGGCAATTGGCACTGGACAAGTAGCGAGCTTAACAGTAATTACAGAAATGCACGCCTTTATAAGGGAGGTGTTATCGGAACTATGTGCAGGCGAAAAGGTTCCTATTCTCTATGGTGGGAGCTGCAATCCACAAAATGCAAAGGCTATATTGGGCTGTCCTAACGTAGCGGGTGGACTGATTGGGGGGGCTTCGCTGCGGGTAGATGCATTTATGCAAATAGTTGCTGCATTACTTGAACAAAAAGATGGTACGGGCTACTCATGCAATTAAAATAAAACAAATGGCTAAGCTCGTGCAAAGGGAGCTGGGCATACTGTTCTTAATGGAAACCACTCGGTTGTTTGGGGGTGCAGTGATCTCAGTTACAACGGTTGACTTAAGCAGTGACCTGAGTCTGGCAAAAGTATATCTCAGCTTTTCCCTACATGAGGAGCAGGCAACCTTATTGCAAAAGATTGATGGCCATAAAAGTACGATGAGAAGGTTACTAGGCAAAAGGGTGGCGGGGAAAATGCATAAAATACCCAATTTAAAGTTTATGATCGATCGTTCGGTGATGCAAGGCGCACGTGTGACTGCTTTGATAGACGCATTAGAAGCTGATTGAAAAGTAGAGGCTACGAACTGAAGAAATGAATGCCAGACTTTGTATGTATCTGTTCACGATACTGGTTAATAATGGGTTGTATCCCACTTTTTTCTTGATAAAAAAGTGGACAAAAAATCAAGCCCTCGGTAAAAAGTAACTGAAAGTGCCATCTTACAGATGGAAAAACAGAAAGCGCCCCCAAAGGGGGCTTCAAAGAAAACTATTTTTCCTAATCATCTGTAAAATGCCACTTTCTAAACCGCGACTTTTTTCAGCGGCGTTGTTCTTTTAACGCAAAAAACCACTGCGCTGAACACATACATAGCACAGCTAAAAAACAACTTGATCAAACGGTCTTTGTATTGTAAATCCAATTTTAATTATACAAATAATATATTTAAATAAAAAGCATACTAAAGTTTAATACAAAGAATTGCCGTAAGGAATTTTGTAACTTGAACCTATGGAAACGCCACGCTATACCCCAAATCAGATCCAACACCTACCTACATTGCCGGGTATTTATCTATTCTACAACCACAAAGAAGAGGTCATTTATGTTGGTAAAGCAAAAAACATTAAAAAAAGGGTAAGTGATTATTTTGCTATTAGCAAGGTACATAACCTAAAAACCGCACGTATGGTTACGCATATTGCCTCTATTGCCTATACTGCTTTACATTCCGAGTATGAAGCACTGCTTTTAGAAAACAACCTCATTAAAGCATTACAACCACGGTATAACATCTTACTAAAAGATGGGAAAACCTACCCTTATCTATGTATTACCCATGACCGCTTCCCTAAGGTGATCATTACCCGTAAAACGGTCCCTCCCTTGGGAAAATACTACGGACCATTTACCAGTGCCCAATCTGTTAAACAAACCTTAGAGGTAATCAAAAAATTATTTACCTTCCGTACCTGCAACTACAATCTTTCGGCAGCAAACATAACCAACCATAAGTTTAAGGTTTGTTTGGATTACCACCTGGGCCATTGTAAGGGACCATGCGAAGCTTTTCAAAATGAAGCGGCTTATCAACAAGAGATAGATCAGATAGAGGCCTTACTAAAAAATAATTTTGCTTCTGTAAAAAAGGAGCTCAAGAAACAAATGCTAGCAGCTGCCCAACAACTTGATTATAAACAAGCGCAACGCTTTAAGGAAAAGTTAATGCTATTGGACCAATACCAAGCAAAATCTTTAGTCATCAATCCGCTGGTAGGGGATTTGGATGTAGTAGCCATTATTTCAGATCCAAACCATGCCTTTGTGGGTTACTTGCATATTAAACAAGGTGCCATTTCTTTTACCCAACACCGTGTGGTAACCAAAAAGTTAGAAGAAGAGGCAACAGATTTACTACCTTTGGTAGTCTGTTCGCTCCGTGCTTGCAGCAATAGCCAGGCACCAGAAGTTTTGGTTAATCTGCCGCTGAACCTAACCATAGGCCCCTTTTCCATCACCATGCCTAAAATTGGTGACAAGCGGAAATTGGTAGCATTGGCGCTCCAAAATGCTTTATTATGCAAAAAGGATTTTTTACATCAAAAATCTAATTTTCAAGTAAAACCCAATCTAACGCTTGTGCAATTACAACATGACTTAAAGTTAAAAGAGGTGCCTTATTGGATCGAATGTTTTGACAATTCGAATATACAAGGGGCCCATCCAGTAGCGGCCATGGTTTGCTTTAAGGATGGCAAACCTTCTAAAAAAGACTACCGCCACTATCATATTAAAACGGTCGTAGGACCTGATGATTGTGCTTCTATGTATGAAATCATCCAGCGACGTTATAGCTCAAAAACGCAAGAAGGGCTTCCTGATCTGATTGTAATAGATGGGGGAAAGGGGCAACTGAATGCTGCCTTGCGGGCTTTAGAAGCAGTAGGTATCTATGGTCAAGTAGCGATTATCAGCATAGCCAAGCGACTAGAAGAGCTCTACTTCCCCCATGATCCATTTCCATTGTATTTAAATAAGCAATCTGCTTCACTCAAACTGCTCCAGCAGCTGCGCAATGAAGCCCATCGTTTTGCCATTACCTTTCACAGAAAACAACGCAGCAAAAGCGCGTTCGAATCTCTGAATATTCCAGGTATTGGCCCCCAAACATTCGCTAAACTATTGCAACAATTGGGTAGCCTTCAGACAATGCAAACCGCTTCTTTAGAGACATTAGCTACAATAGTAGGGCCATCAAAGGCTAAACGCTTGCAAGCATATTTTTTAGCGGAACCTACTTTACCAAAAGATCGTTTAAAATAGAAGATACATGTCCGTACTGCTTCGTTCCATAGTAGTTATACCTACCTATAATGAAAGAGAAAATATTGCATCTTTGGTAACCACTATTTTTGGATTAAAGATAGGGATAGATATTTTGGTAGTAGACGATGGCTCTCCTGATGAGACAGCCAATGTGGTGATGAGGCTACAACAACGTTACACACATCAATTACACCTTTTACGTCGATCAGGCAAAGAGGGATTAGGTCGCGCCTATGTAGCAGGATTTGGTTGGGCACTGGCCTATGGTTACGATTATATCTGCAGCATGGATGCTGATTTTTCCCATGCGCCTGCTGATTTGCCTCGACTTTTAAACGCATGCGCCACACCTACCATCGATATAGTCATTGGTTCTCGTTACATCCCAGGTGGGCATGTGGTGAATTGGCCACCTGCTAGACGCTTATTATCCTACATGGCCAATTGGCTTGCACGATCTATTACAGGCATACCGATTAAGGATGCCACGGCTGGATTTGTTTGTTACCGACGCACCATACTGACAGCTATTTTGACCCTTGCAAACCCTAAGCCAACCTCGACAACAAAAGTGCCAGCAGCACTCACGTCTCGAAAGGAGGCGCACATAACTTCTGTAGGATATAGCTTTCAAGTAGAAATTAAATTTCTGGCTTATCAACATGGCGCTAAGCTAATAGAATTGCCGATTACTTTTACAAACAGGGTAAAAGGTCAATCTAAAATGGGTTTAATAATGGCAGGAGAAAGTTTTCTTCGGCTTATTCAGATGAAGTGGCGGAGCTGGAAACGACCTTAGTATGCACATTAAACGCATTCTGAGCAAGAGCTTATCCCAGAGTGGCATAAGTTGTAGTAGTCAAGATTTAATCTGACAGGCAGTAAAAATTTAAGTATTAAAGTTGTCCGTTAAGTTAAATGTGTCAGTTAGGTTGTTAAGATAAGCGATTTGATTATTTTTTTCAAAGACTAA
>NZ_JANAVR010000007.1 GCF_025215055.1 Candidatus Cardinium sp. TP | reverse complement strand
TTCCCTAACGTTTTTGCCAGTTCCAATAAGCCTAATTTCGGTTTAATGATTTTTTGATGTAAGTTCATAATAGGTATAATTTATATCCGTACAAAGTTAATAATTGTCAGATTAAATCTTAACTAGTACAACTAATTACTCATAGAGACCAAAAACTCCTCATTATTACGTGTACCCCGCATTTTTTTGAGTAGAAAATCCATAGCCTCTGTAGAGCTCATATCGGCCATAATGTTACGCAATATCCAGATCCGCGCCAGCTCCTCTTTTCCAATCAATAATTCTTCATGCCTTGTACCAGAAGCAGGTACATCAATAGCTGGATAGATGCGTTTGTTGGCCAGTTTACGATCCAACTGCAACTCCATATTACCGGTACCCTTGAATTCTTCAAAAATTACCTCATCCATCTTAGAGCCTGTATCAATAAGTGCGGTAGCCAAAATGGTCAGTGAGCCCCCATTCTCCACATTACGCGCTGCACCAAAAAATCGTTGCGGCTTATGTAGTGCATTGGCATCAATACCACCAGAAAGTATCTTCCCAGAAGAAGGGCTAACGGTATTGTGCGCCCGCGCCAATCTGGTAATAGAATCCAACAGAATCACCACATCACGACCACATTCTACCATTCGCTTAGCCTTTTCTAAAACAATATTAGAAACCTTTACATGTCGTTCAGCCTGTTCATCAAAGGTTGAGGCAATCACCTCTGCTTTTACATTCCTGGCCATATCCGTCACCTCCTCTGGACGCTCCCCAATTAAAAGAACAATCAAATAGACTTCTGGATGATTGGATGCAATGGCATTAGCAATCTCCTTTAATAGAACTGTTTTACCTGTTTTAGGTTGTGCTACAATCATACCACGTTGCCCTTTACCAATAGGAGAAAATAAATCCATAATACGTGTAGAATATTGACTGGACCCATTGGAAATATGCAACTTATCATGTGGGAAAAGTGGTGTAAGATGTTCAAAAGGAATGCGATTGCGTCCTTCTTCTGTGGTTACACCATTCATATAAATGACCTTTAAAAGTGCAAAATATTTTTCCCCTTCCTTAGGTGGACGTATTTTGCCCCGAATGGTGTCACCTGTTTTTAGGTTAAATAACTTGATTTGAGAAGGAGATACATAGACATCGTCTGGGCTAGCTAAATAATGATAGTCAGATGAACGTAAAAATCCATAGCCATCTTGCATAATCTCCAGCACACCCTCCCCTTCAATAGTGGTGTCCACATTATTCAGGCTAACCGTCTCTTTTTTACTCTTTTCAAATGCAGGAGGTACTTCCCTTGATTCTTTGACCGTTGAAATAGCAGAACGCTCAGCTACAGTTGATTGTTCTGACTCTGTGGCCTCACTGTTTTTACTTTGTAAACTAGGCTCAATCTGTGTTTCCACTGCTCTAGAATTTACATAACCCTTCTTGGGTAATATAGATGGCGGTACTGGCCTCGGCACAGATGCAACCAACGTATCATTGTGTTTTTTTTGAGGAACCTCCGGAAGTACCGCTTGCTGGTCCAATATTTTATAAATTAGTTCCTCTTTTGAAAGCGTTTTATAGCTTTTAACTTTAAATCTTTCTGCTATTTCGCGTAACTCAGAAATAAGTTTTTGATTGAGTTCTCCGATATTGTACATGATTGAGTTAGGTGTAAGTTTAAATAAAACCCATTAAAATAATATGAATCATCTTAATAACTATTTTTAAAATGATAGCCTCTTGTTAATATATTATACATTGCCAAACAGCAAAAATATCTGCATTAAATATGCATACTACCTTCTTATTTGTTCTGATTGCGCTTTTTTAAATCTAGTTAAGAATAGTCAAAAATAAGGGTACTTCTGTGTATACAGAATATACTAATAGCTGTAATAAGGAATGAATATCAATGCAGGACTTCGAATGCAGCCCCATGGCAAACCAATATGAACAAGTATACAATTATAATTTAAAAAAGTCAAAAAAAGCAACACTTTTAATAAAAAAATAGAGCGCGATTGCTTAAAATGGCGTAGCTTTAGCCCGATGTATGCTATAATAGATTTATTAGATTGTTTTGCAACACACTGGTACTGTTGTAGGTGATAGGATAGGACGGGCCAAGCCATAATGTATGAGATTTAGATGAGGATTGAAACACAAGACGAAGATACCAACGACCAGTAGCGTCATAAAAAAGGCTATTGCAAGGTTTAAATGCAAACAGAATGATTGACTTATACCGTATAAGAACAGATACAAAAGCAGTAATAGATGGCCTATATAAAAGGGGAGTTCCGCATGCAGCAGCACGCATAGAAGCCATATGCAAGTTGGATATAGAAAAACGGTCTACACAATCTCAACTATACAACCTAGCTGCCACACTAAATAGGTTAAACAAAGAGATAGGAGACGCATTACGTCTGCAAGGAGAAACAGCTCTATTAGAGGCTAAAAAAAGCGAAATAACCCGCTTAAAAGAAAGCGGCAAAGCGTTAACGCAAAAGTTCAAGGAACATACATCAGCTCTATTAGAGCAGCTCTATGCGCTACCCAACCTGCCTCATGCAAGCGTACCCATGGGCAGCCATGCTGACGACAACCTTATCATGTATGCAACACCACCAAGTACCAAAAGCGGGCATTTGGCCCACTGGGATTTAGTTAAAAACTATGACCTGGTTGACTTTGAACTGGGCAATAAAATTACGGGTGCTGGTTTTCCAGTATACAAGGGAAAAGGTGCGAAGCTGCAACGGGCTTTAATCAACTTTTTTTTAGATCAAGCATCCAAAGCAGGCTATATAGAAATGCAACCCCCTATCTTGGTCAATGAGACATCTGCCTATGCAACGGGTCAATTACCTGACAAAGAAGGTCAAATGTATCAGATTCCATTAGAGAAGCTATATCTGATTCCTACCGCAGAGGTATCGATCACCAATATCTATCGTGATACCATACTAGCAGAGACGGCACTCCCCATTAAACATGTAGGCTATACGCCTTGTTTTAGGCGCGAAGCAGGCTCTTGGGGAGCGGATGTACGTGGCTTGAATAGGCTCCATCAATTTGACAAGGTAGAATTGGTGCAGATTTGTCATCCTGACCATTCTTATGCCAACCTAGAAGAGATGTTAACCTATGTACAAGGGTTGGTAGAACAATTAGCGCTACCCTATCGGATTGTAAAACTTTGTCATGGAGATTTAGGTTTTTGCGCTGCTATGACCTACGATATAGAAGTACATGCCATAGCCCAAAACAAATGGTTAGAAGTAAGCTCAATTAGTAATTTTGAAACCTTTCAATCCAATAGGTTAGCACTAAGGTATAAAGATAAAAATAAAAAAAGTTGTCTTTTACATACTTTAAATGGTAGTGGGTTAGCCCTTCCACGCATTCTGGCTGCACTATTAGAATGGAATCAAACCCCAGAGGGGATTCATATTCCAAAGGTCTTACAACCTTATACAGGATTTACGATCATTCATTAGCATCCCGTTCAGCTGGTAGCTGTCAACGTAAGGGACATCGATTCCAACACAGAGCTAGAAATGGCTCATGCGTATACGTCGTTGCCCCTGTCCATTGTGTGTTCAGCGGGATGGTTTTTAGCGTCAAAAAAAACCGCCCCTATAAAAAGTCGCAGTGTAGAAAGTGGCACCATACAGATGATGTGGAAAAACAGTTTCCTTTAAAGCCCACGCAGTGGACGCTTTCTGTTTTTCCATCTGTAGGATGCCACTTTCAGCGGATTTTTACCGAGGGCTTGATTTTTTGTCCACTTCTTTATCAAGAAAAAAGTGGGATAAAATGCATTATTAACCAATAGCGAGAATAGATATTTTTATTTGACAATCAATAAAATATATCAATTTATTTGGTCCTTATCCTAACAAACACCTTCGCAAACCTGTAGTGCCTGATGGGCCGCCTGCACCAATTCTTCTACAATTTTAGCATTCAAATACTTCTTACCAAGTTCAATATCTATGGTAAGTGTTTCTTGAGCCATATATTTCACCTCTTCCAAGTGGATATAATCTTTAGCATGGCGCAAATCATAAAGTCGTTCAGCAAATTTAATGCAGAGTATAAAAAGTTGTTCTCGGTTGATGATGCGTTTGAGACGGTTACCCACATAGAGGCCACATGGCTCCATCTCTTGACGCTTGTTGACCGCTACAATACTTTCCACAAAACAATAAACATCCATGCTATAATTGGCTTTAACATAAGCAAGTGGCAATCCTGTATAACGTACCAAGCCATACAAAACACTGAAATAAACTGGTCTTGGCTGGTAAGGTACCCACTCTGCGACCAGCTGGGCAATACCTAACGCACGTACATAACACAACTGTCCTGATGCATGCCGTCTAAAACCATAACAACGCCTTAACAATAGAAAAAGCTCATCTAATACAATTGTGCGCATATCAGCCAACGTGCAAAGCTTATGATATGCTTTCGTCAACATCACCATAGACTCCCTAAATTCTTTATAGGTAACAGAATTATCCGAAGGCGCTATTCTGGAAATCATTTCGTCGCGCACAGCAGCTACATTACAAGGTATGACCATAAGCATAGGTCTTTTATGAGAAGCTGGAAACTGCAAGTAACCATAATGGATACGAATGATGCGTTCTATGCTTCGTTTTTCTATACTAGTCCATTCTGATTCTTTCTGCGCAACACTGTGCCAATCAAACTCACTGCCTGCCGTTACATCTTGATAGTAATTTCTAATTTGCGGCAACGCCTCTTCCGGAATAGTCGCATGACCAATGACCAGTGCGATAGCAGGAAAACATGTTTTCCCATGGCATGTATTTTCGGACAGATCCTTTAGTTTATATTTTAAATAGGTGGTATGCAACCGAATACGTACCAAGACACCCTTTGAAGCATCTAGGTTGGCAATACTTAAAATAACAGGAACCAATAAGCAAATCATCTGGTTGACATCACATATGATCTTTTCAGGCAGCTTATGATCTTTAGGCTCTATCAATAGCTTGGGCACAGCATGCTCCTTACCTTCCAATTCTAAAGCCATCTCTAACTTCCGGACTAATTCATCCAGACTCACTTCAGTGGGCATCAAAATAATATGATTTTTAGACCTAGCCCGCTGCTTTAAAAAAATATCCCAAATAATAAAATTTTTGGTAATGAGGTCTAAATTTTCCTCATACAACGGTCTATTATCTAAATAGGAAATAAATTGTGTCACCTCTTTCATGACCTGATCTAAAGAAGCATGAGCTTCCTTTGGATTATTACGAATCGACTCTAGATCAGTGTATAAACCAAAATCCGCTTGCCTTTGTTTCTGCTCTTTGATTTGTTTTTCTTGTATTTTATTACTTAGATAGTAGCCATAATGTTTATAGCCAGCTAGCTTACGTTTATTATACACAATAATGAAAAAAATCATTAGACTTAATCCCAGCAAGGATATTAAAAACCCGCCTGATTCTGATAATAATAAGTCCATACCACTTCGATATAAGGCGTAACCAATTACCAATAACATAATCAATACTAGCCTTACGCTTATACCTAAGGGCAGCACGCATAAGATTACAGCCAAATGTGCAACAGATAAAGCTAAAGTAAAAGTAAAGGGAGGTTGGATCTCGCCAGACCAGTTCCAAAGCACATTGACAGGAAGACAAAAAACTACGCTTATCAACCAACGTCTACCAATTTTCCAAGATGGAATGGCTTGCTTAGCATCAATGGCATAACTTATAAGCGAAATAGCTACAACAAATTGAAAAAGATACCAATAGATAAAGCATCCGCTTACATAATCTAATATAGTAGTACCTATCACATAACACCCTATAAACCCCATTATAGCATCGCTTGGCTTAAGCTTAGCCAATCTTTCTTTCGTAAAAGAAGACCTCAGCAACAACAAAATTAATATTATAACAAAAGGTAAAATATCAAACGACATGGCAACTTTGTAATCAACAAACCATAAAAACTAAAATGTATACTACATTGCCCACAGTGCGCAAACAGCAGCCTACCATAGGCCACACCAAACCATTAATCAGACGATATAGGCCTATGGTAGGCAACCCTTTTTGCATAAAAACCTAGTATGGCTGCACAATATACAATAAAAGTTAAGGCATAAAAATAAAGAGGCAATTACTTACTTTTTTTTCAATTAAATTACTATATTTGTAGTGAAATGCAATTTCTGTCCGGTAGTGTAATGGCAACACGTCTGGTTTTGGTCCAGAAGACTCTAGGTTCGACCCCTAGCCGGACAACAGCAACCCACATAAACACAAATAGATGGTAGGTTTAAATGATAATCGTTGGATAGTAAGCTGGGGCTTTTCTTTTTTTACATTTCTATCCACGCACCATATAGGATTCGCAAAAACGGAGAAAGAGAAAAAGGTAGCTACTGTCTCTCCTACTACGAAAAACGCATCTACTGATACAGATGCGACTGACAAAGCTAGTAAGGCTAAACTGAAAAGTGAGCTAGAAGCGGAGAATGCACTTGAGCGGGCGCGTATTGAGCAGCTGCATCTTAAAAAGGAACTTATACGTTTAAATAAGGAGATAAAGGAGCTTCTACTATTGGGTAATGAGATAGAGGATGAAAAGGAGCGGCAAGCGCACACCAAAGCGATGCGTTTACTGAATATGGAAAAAGAAAGGCTAACCATTGAACTAGAGCTAGCAAAGGTTAGGTTTATGAAACAAATGGAGCGATATGATATCCAATTAGTTAAGCTAACTAAAACCATAGAATTAGAAAAAGGGCAAACGCAGCTGCTGCAAGAAAAGAGTCATCGGTTACAAGCAGAAATGGAGGCCTTACAAGCCAAAGCAGCACGTGATAAGCATATTCAAAAAAAACCTATTTACCTAAAAGATCCATTGATTAAACGAAGTAATACGTTGGTCTTCTCTGATCGATGTATTGAATTAAATGGTAGGATCACACCTTGGAAAGCAAATTATATTGTAGATCAAATTCACTATTTTAATAATAAAAATAGTGAATGGCCTATATTTCTGATCATCGGTGATTCTCCAGGTGGATATGTAACTGCAGGCTGGAATATTTTGCAGGCGATAGAGTATAGTAAAGCACCTGTTTATGTGGTTGTAAAAACATTCGCAGCTTCTATGGCAGCTTTAATTACTACATTGGCTACTAAATCTTATGCTTATCCAAATGCGATCATTTTGCATCATCAGCCTCTTTGGGGTGTTTGGGGCAATGTAAGAAGAACAAAAGAACATTATGAACACCTTAATGAACTTTGGAAACGTTTAGGAGGAAGGGTAGCTAAAAAAATGGGAATATCCCTAAAAGCATTTGAGAAAAAGCTCTATGAGAAGTCTATCTATGGAGACTGGCAAGAGTATGGTAACCATGCTCAAAAACTTAAATGGGTTGATTGTGTAATTAGTGGTATAAGAAATAGTGCGGTAAGCAGCCTGCCCAACTCAGCTGACTATACTTTTGAAAAATATCTAACAGAATATTATGGTTTCGATGCAACGAAAGAGAAAGAGCAATCAGAAGAAGCGCAGTATTACCATGCCTTAGCACCTCATGACTTTGACTATAGCTACCGCCCTGATAAAAAACCGCAGATGATGGATAAGCGATAAGTTTTAGTATTGTTTTCACCTTTCCCTCCTTCTATTTAAGGTAGATAAAACGCACACGGTTATACCACATCTCAAGTGCAAATATAATTTAAGCATTTAAATATGACCCAGTGCTAAACGCGTAGGCTAAATTTGTAGTGCATAGGGTTTAAAAAAAACAGGCTAAAAGCCTTGAATTAATGCTTACAATTATCTAAAATATATTTATCTTAGTCTGATTGCTTGGTAAGTTGTTTTAGTAATATCTATTTGACAATGTCACTCACTACACTTTTCCTCATGGCATTACCTTTTGTGCTATTGGTACTAGTAGTGGTTTTCTACCTTACGCGCAACAGGGCTGCATCGGAGGAACAGTGCCTACACCATACGCAATTTTTTAATGAAGTTAGCGCACTTCAGCAAGCGCTTACACGCAAAAAAAGCCGCATAAACAAAACGTTACAAGCTGCTGTTTTACAAGAACGATTCGCCAAGCTAAGGCCGAGTGATGCAATTATTAGCTGTACAGGGTGCTACGTGATCCTTACCACCATCCTAGACTACATAAGTGGAGGGCTTACCATCTATTGGTATATATTCCAATTTTTTATAGGTATTTGGTTGATAGGTTATGGCATTACACCTAAAAAAGGGATTCCCTCATGGAAAATTGGTTGCTCGTGGCTCATATGCACCATCTTGTGCCTACCCGTTAATATATTCTGGCATTGGTTTCATCTGCAAGACCCTCAATTTTCACTCACCTTATCTGTAGGGCATCTATCTGCCACTTTATTTGTATTACCTCTATATATCAGTATCAAACTAGTATTTGTCACATTGTTGGTAATCTTTTACGCAATTTATAACATAGGGGTAGATCAACTGCTGGCATCAAACGACTCTTTACTATCTTTATTAGGATTTGGTTTAATCGTTTTCAGCATTATTGTTTACAACAAACGTAAAATTACTGCCTACACACTTTATAACCGCTACTTAAAAGGCCAAGTAACCTCAGAAAAAAAGAACCATAGACCACCTCATTCCAACTTACATCCAGACATGGCTGGTAAAACTACAAAAGACCCAGGATCTTTTGTGGAAAAAGCAATGCAGGAAGTTACTGAGCTTATTTCCTATTTAGACAATAGACCACTCTATAAGCAAGATATCCAAAGCATTATCAATAATTTTTTCACTTTTACTACCTTCTTAAAGCAACGTGCCAAGTCTGTAGACCACCTATTATTAACACCACATGAAATCACGATAGATGAGTTGATAGCTAGGCTAACCTCTGAACTGGAAGCTAAGACCGCACCAGTCCCAAAGTTGATCGTAGAAATAAAAGACAGCACGGTATCTAACAAAATTACATGTGATATCAATCATATACTCCAAGCATTAGTCCCTATCGTCTTACGTACCGCTAACCCAACTGTAGCAAAAGGTGAATTTGTAAAAATTCAACTACATAGTACTTACCTAAAGTATAGACAAAAGCATAGACAAAAAGACAAAAGTTATGCGGAAATGACCTTTCCAGCTATTGCCATCGTGATCAGCAGACTGCATACTCCTTTAACCATATTGCCCCAAATTAAGGGTCATTATGAGGATATTACAGAAGGAAGGGAACTCAAGTGGCACAACAACCAGAAAGACATAGAGCGTATTCATATTGAAAAACGTATCATAGAACGTGCCATTCGCGCCCACTATGGTTACCTACGCTTTCCTTTCTCTCAAAAAAGACCCATGTTTATGGTATTGCCTTGTAACGTAGCCACGGTTCGAGATGCAATGATCGCCAAGATACTTCCTATAAATGTTCGTGTCGCCCAACAAGAAATTGATCAGTCCATGGAGGTATTCATGAAATCTTATAATCATCTTTTAGAAATATCTGAGGCACGTAAAGCAGTAATAGATGAAATATTATTATTAACCAGAAGGTGTTACGGCTTTAGGCGACATTTATCCGGACAATTCTTGTATATCCGTGCAATAGGTATTGCCCAATTGGTTGCAGAATGGATACGGTTCTATCCAGAACCCATTTATGTTGCTTTGCTATATGACTTAATACATTATGCAGATTTACCACTTTCTTATATTAAGGCCAACTACGATTTGAATATTTATTCTTTTATAGAGAGTGTTTTAGCAGTCAATGACCGCCAAGGCATGGAGCCATGTGGACTTTATATCGGTAATGCCCTTAAGCAAGTCATCAATCGAGAACAGCTTTTTGTACTTTGTATTAAATTAGCTGAACGACTTTATGACCTGCGGCATGCTAAAAGCTATACCCATCTAGATGAGTTAAAATATATGGCCCAAGAAACTCTTACCATAGATATTGAACTGGCAAAGAAATATTTGAATACTAAAATCGTAGAGGCATTAGCTAATGCAGCGGCACAGGCACTACAGGTCTGTGAACAACAATAAAACATACAAGTTTATTGTATCTGTTCCAGTCACTGATTTTTTATTACTTTCTTATCAAGAATAAAATAAAAATAAAATTGCCTTACGAACCCCATAGCATGAATAGACACAGTTTATTTTGATAGGCTAAAGAAGATCAATCTTCCCCGATCTGGCCACGCACAAGCTGCTCTAGGCCCTCTTGTAAGGTAGTACATGGTACCCAGCCTAGTGTTGCTTGAATTTTTCTACAATCAAGGGCATAACGTCTATCTTGGCCTATTCTATCAGCGATGAAACGAATAAAAGAAGTATAAGACCTGTCACTGAGTGGTCTTAAATCGTCTAACATGTGGCAAATCATTGATGTGATTTCAAGATTAGTGCGCGCTTCATTTGCGCCAATATTATACACTTGGCCACTTTGGCCTTTATGCAAAACGCAATCAATCGCTCTACAATGGTCCTCTACATGCAACCAATCTCGAATACTGCTTCCATCTCCATGCAATGCAATAGATTGCCCTTGTAGGGCATTTTCCAAGATCATAGGAATAAGTTTTTCTGGGTATTGATGCGGCCCATAATTGTTGGTGGAACGAGTAATAACTGTATATAGCCCATACGTATGGGCATAACCCTGTACGAGGCACTCCCCTGCGGCTTTGCTGGCACTGTAAGGGTTACTTGGCGCCAGGGTATCGGTTTCTATACAGGGTCTATGATGTGCATCTAGTGCGCCATAGACTTCATCCGTAGAAATATATACAAACCGATGATTGGGATGTTGTGGTTGACCTGGTGCTTGAAACCAATGGCGATAAGCTGCATGCAATAAGACCCCAGTACCTTCTACATTGGTCTTCATAAAAAGAAGTGGATCAACAATTGATCTATCTACATGTGATTCAGCAGCGAAATGAATGACGCCATCAAAGTTAAATGTTTGAAACAACTCCGAAACCAACAAAAAGTTGGTAACATCTCCTGCTACAAAATGATAGTTAGGACGCTCCTGTAGTGCAAAAGATATACGGGCCGCATAGGTCAGCTTATCTAGATTAACAATATGATAATGAGGATATTTTTTTAAAAAAAATTGAATACAATGCGAACCTATAAAACCAGCTCCACCCGTTATCAATAACTTCTGCATAGATGCGCACTTTACGGTATCTGTTCACGCAATAGCGTCAACTTAAGGACTATCTATTCTAACACAGCGATAGAAATGGCTCATGCGTATACGGCGCTGCTCATGTCTGCCAAGTTTTTTTATCGGCGGACATAAGCGCCTTAACTTGATGAAATAGCAGCAAATATATCTATTCAATTCACTGGTTTTTATGTGAAAAGAAAAATGCCCCTGTAAAAAGTCGCTGAAAGTGTCATCTTACAGATGGAAAAACAGGAACCGCCCCCTTTGGGGGCTTCAAAGGAAACTGTTTTCCTAATCATCTGTAAGATGACACTTTCAGCGACTTTTTACCGAGGGCTTGATTTTTTGTCCACTTTTTTATCAAAAAAAAGTGGGATAAAATGCATTATTAACCAATGGAGAGAATAGATTTTTTATCTGAAAATCAATAAAAAAAATACTTAAGTTGACGCCATTGTCTGTTCACGTTACTGGTTAATACTGCACAGCGTATCTATTTTAGCCACAAGCGGAGTAGGAGGGATTCGAACCCCCGGTACCTTATTTAGGGTACACCCGTTTTCGAGACGGATACCTTCAACCACTCAGACACTACTCCAACAACTATAGGGATCATCTAATGCGACTATCTCCGTTTATTTGAGTACGCTTTTAGCGAACTGTGCCACTCTATGCAACACGCGAGGATGACTCAGCATAGCCTTATTCCTTGGAACAGGTATCCCCAAAATATGTGTGCTATGAAAAGCATCTTTAATCAATACTCTTTTAAAATTTTTCTTGCCCTTAGGCACAATATTAAGCGCATGCTGGCTATAAAGTGGAATCTGCATATCGTGGTGACCCGTAAGGTTAGGATATTTTGTACCCACTACAAAAAAAGTATAGATGCTGTTTAAATCCTTAAACCGAGGCGCCCCTTTCTTATTAAGCAATGTTCTAAAATCACTTTGCCCTCCTCCTATCGCTAGGATAGGCAATGTTTCATCACGAAGCAACGTTTTAACCTCAGACAACCACAGACTATCTTCCATCAAATCTTTACCCCCAGGGCAAAGGCAGACCGCTTGGTTCGCCTGTACGTTCACCATAAGCTGTTCCTCAAGATATGTTTTAGGATGACCAAGGCTTAGCGACAATGTAGAGAGGTCATCTACAATAGGCTTGTTCAAATGGTGTGCGAGCATGGCGGCATCCACCCTAGCACCAGGTACGCCTTCCCATGGGGCAGCTAACGCAACCAGCCCCTTTATATTTAAACGGTGTTTATTGGCCTGGAAAAACGCATAAGCAGTTTGCGCACCCATACTATGGCCTACCAACAGAATGGATCTATCATATAGAGACTCTACCTTACTAGCCAGTTCTTTAAAGCTAGTTTCAGCTTGTTCTTTTATAGAAAGATGTATACTCTGCATGGCTTCCATACTAGTCAAAGCAACCATAGAAGCAGTAGGCAGCGCCTGTTCCAGTGCCTGTTTCATCCTATCAAAACAAGCAGCACGATTGCCCAACCCATGAAATAAGACCACTAGCTCACCCTGATTTTTAGCTGACTTTGCTTGAACAAAGCCTGGAGTAAACAATAAACAAAAGCATATGAATCTAAATATTGAAAAGATGTATGACATAAGTGTATAAAGATAAAGTTACATAAGGAATCAACACCAGGTCACAACAGCGCTACTAAAAACATCGACCTAAAAAATAATAGGCATAATTAATAAGAGCAAGTGCTCCTGTTTATTTTGTATCTTAGGAAAAATTAACACCGCTTTATTAGCCCCCCAGAAAAAGAATTCTACCTCTTCGGTTAGGATACTGGTCAACATATCTAATAAAAGCTTGGCATTAAACCCTATTTCTAGAGGCAACCCTTCATATGTACAAATAAGTTGTTCTTGTGCTTCATTAGAAAAGTCTAAATCTTCTGCTGAAATAATCAATTGATTGTCTACAAGATTCAACTTGACCTGATGGGTAGCCTTATTGGCATAAATAGCGGCACGCCTAAGCGCACTCACCAAGGCAGGTCTACTGATGGTTAGTTTACTGGTATGCTCCTTAGGAATCACATTTTCGTAATCTGGATAACGTTCATCCACCAATCTACTGACCACACTAATGTTACCGATACTAAATTGGATTTTATGGCGATCAAACATAAAGCCCACTTGCTTATCTCTACCACTCAATAGACCATTCAAAAGCAACAATGCTTTTTTAGGCACAATAATAGGGCTTTGGGTAGATGCTGAGAGATCTTCACGAATATAACGAACCAACCGATGGCCATCTGTGGCCACAAAAGTAGCCATAGCATGGGTTAATTCTATGTATAGACCAGACATAGCAGGCTTTAACTCATCATTACTCGTGGCAAATAGGGTTTTCTGTAAAATATTTTTCAACACCTCCACTTCTACCTCTAACGTTATACCATCTTCTAAAGTAGCAAGCTGCGGAAAATCATTCGCACTCTCTCCTGCCAATTTATACTGTCCACTATCAGACTGAATAGAAACGGTATACGCATTTGGATTAATTTCCAATCTAATAGGCTGTTCTGGAAGATGCTTAACGGTATCCAACAACATACGCGCAGGTATGGCCACGCTTACTTGCGCATCTGATTGAATCGCCAAAACAGCACTAATAGAGGTCTGCAAATCTGATGCTGTAACCACTAAACGATTATGATCTATCTGAAAAAGAAAGTTTTCTAAAATTGGAACAACTGGATTACGGGTGATAACCCCACTAATGGCAGTTAGCTGTTGTGACAGCAAAGCTGATGATACCGTGAACTCCATGGTTATTTTTTTTTGTGCTTTGAACATGTGGACCGCTCCTATCCAAGAAACCTTTACTTGATCTTTTGGATCATTTTATTGACTGGATTCGTAACCATTTCGATTTGGATACCTTAACAGGGAAAAGACCTACACGTCAAGCCTACTGATACGGTCCGCTTAACATTAAGTTTATAAATGAATACAATTTAATAAAAAAAAGTTAAAAGGTTGTATTTTTGTCTATTTAAAGCCTACATCCATCCTATTTTTATATACAAAAACGGAATCCCCATTTCGTCAAACAACCTACCGCTATATTTTGTATCCTAAAAAAGAGGGCAATGGTTATTTATTTCCTTTCTTTTCCAATACAATAAACGCATAATCATAAGGATTTTTCGCATCTGCTTTAAAGGAACGTATATCACGTTCCACCCATTCTTTCCCTAGCACAGGAAAATAGGTATCCCCTGCTACAATAGCATGAATTTTGGTTAAATAAATTCTATGCGCCATAAGCAAAGTTTGAGTGTAAACTTTTTCCCCTCCAATAACAAATAACTCTGATTCGCCTTGGGCCTTTGCCAAGCTTATCGCTTCTTCGATACTGCGTACCACATGATAGCCCACAGCCAATTGATCCATTGTTGAACTGACTACTATACTCACCCGACTGGGTAAAATACGCCCAATGGAACGAAAAGTATGGCTACCCATTACCAAATGATGCCCCATGGTGCGTTGTTTAAATTCTTGTAAATCAGCAGGAAGATGCCATGGCAGCTTATTTTGCTTGCCAATAACTCTATTTAATGATAGCGCAACAATAAGGGATATAACCATAGTACATGTTAAAATAACCAAAATAAAACGATTTATTTTGATTTATTCAACCAACACTACTATATTTGTTCCAAACTAAACGGTTGCACCTGGTAATTGTACTTTTAAATCTGGTAATTGTACTTTTAAATAAGGGGGATTAGCTCAGCTGGTTAGAGCACTTGCTTTGCAAGCAAGGGGTCATCGGTTCGAATCCGATATTCTCCACTTTGGCCCATTTTTGCTATCTGTTCAGCCACTGGCGTCAACGTTAGTGCGATCCGAAGTCACGAAAGCGTGAGGGTTAAATTCCCTCTTCCCTAAACATCAGGGATAATGTATCGCTCACGTTTTAGAGTCTGGAACCCTCTAGGATGGAAGCAAGAGATAAAAGCAGGTAATCTTAAACCTTATAGCAAATCCCTTCAAACAGAGTTAAGCAAGATTAGGAGAGAAACTTATGTCAGAATTGGCGTTACGCCAAATATGCGAAATAAGGTTAAAACACATAAAACAAAAGTTACGAAGCACAATAGGTACTAAAGGTTAAGTTACTTTAGTTATAGATGTTCTGAGCTTCCGGCAAATAGCAAGACTCTAAACTTAACGAGAAAGGAAAACGTGGAACGGAGTAACCACAATGCAGCTCTTACTATCTTACTTATCATTAAGATAATAATGAGGTAGCCAGCCGTATGCTGATATATGGAAGGATTGTTTAAGAAGCCATATCCTGAGTTAATACTCAGGATATGCAAACGTAAACACTATAATTTGGAAAGTAAAGTTATGAGTAGTGGTTATATGTTATGGACCAACAAAATGTTAGGTATACATGGATATAATCAATATCATAAGCTATAAAAGTAATTTTAGTAAACTTCAAGATGTTTTAGATGGAGAAGTATGTATAACAAACCCCAACTTATAGAGGAGTCGTATAACGAGAAACTGTTACATACGGTTTTGAAGCCAAGTCGGGAGGGATGACTCTCTCTGCTTAGGTAACAGGATTGTTTTTATTGATTTTCAAATAAGAGTATCTATTCTCACCATTGGTTAATAATGAATTTTATCCCACTTTTTTCTTGGTAAAAAAGAGGCATTCTCTAAAAACTGACGCTTCCAATTTTGAAGAGTTTTACTAGTGACGCTATATTTGGACGATAGCTGGGTTATCGTTAAATCTTCTTGTAGTAAGGCTAATACTATTTTAGTCTTCTCTTCCGAACTAAAATGCCTAATCTTTTTTTTCCCATCTGAGCATTTTATTTTATCACTTTAAAACTATAATATACGGAAAATAAAATAAAAACTTTTTGTCCGATTTTTTTAGGCCACTATAACAAACCAACTAAAACTAAACAATAGATAAGGTATAAACAAGCATCAACCAATGGATGATGCTAATAAAAACCTATATTTGCATATAGAAATTGATTTTGTAATGATATGATAAAAATACGCACCCATTCTGAGCTAAAGTTACTACAACGAGCAGGTCATATTGTAGCGCTTTGTCATGATACTTTAAAAAATGCTATTCAACCAGGTCTGCATAGCCTTGCCTTAGATGCAATAGTAGAAGAAATCATCCGAAGTAATGATGCAGAACCTGCATTTAAGGGGTATCGTGGCTTTCCAAATGCTACTTGCATCTCTATCAATAATGGTGTAGTGCACGGGATACCCAATAATCGCCCTCTGCAGGAGGGGGACATTGTGGCCATTGATATAGGTGTAAAGTACAAGGGTTACATCGGAGATAGTGCTTGGACCTATCCTGTAGGAAACATCTCTGATGCGCAAAAATTTTTATTAGCACATACTGAAAAAGCTTTATGGGAAGGACTCCGTGTCATTAAGGCAGGTATTCACCTTTCTACCATTTCTCATGCTATAGGTCAATACGTTACACAACGTAACCTTAGCATTGTGAAAGAACTGGGCGGACACGGTGTGGGTACTATGCTGCACGAACCACCGCAGATTCCTAACTATGGCAAACCCCATCAGGGACCTATCTTAAAAGCGGGCATGGTATTAGCTATAGAGCCCATCGTAAACCTTGGTCATCCAGCTATTAAAACTTTACAAGATGGTTGGACCATTGTTACCAAAGATGGAAAAGACTCTGCCCACTTTGAGCACACC
Organism: Candidatus Cardinium sp. TP; assembly: GCF_025215055.1. Lineage (GTDB taxonomy): Bacteria > Bacteroidota > Bacteroidia > Cytophagales > Amoebophilaceae > Cardinium. The sequence continues at coordinate 19,564 of NZ_JANAVR010000007.1, read as the reverse complement.
ATTGCTGTCGAAGAAGAAGGCTATAGGGTTCTAACTACTTTAATGGCAGACACTGGGGAATAGCATATGTGGCTAGCCTCTATGCCCCTCTAATAGATCATACCATTTTAAACGCATCCACCTAAAGGGTAATTTTTACCGATTCAAACTATGAGACAGAAGCGCAAGCGTTTTGCAGCCAATAAAGGGTTGGCGCAGCTTATAGAACCAGAAAAAGCCATCTATAACCATATCAAAGGAGCATGGCATACTTTGTATTTTCACAACAACCATCCAATTACATTAGAAGTTGGTTGCGGCCACGGTGCCTATACCATTGGATTGGCTAAAATATTTCCAGAAAGAAATTTTATAGGCCTTGATATCAAGGGAGACCGGCTATGGAAAGGGGCACAAGAAGCAAAAGCATATGATTTAAAAAATGTTGCCTTTCTACGTGCGCAAGCCACCCATCTACTGGATTTTTTTCAAGAAGATGAAGTAACCGAAGTGTGGCTCACTTTTCCAGACCCTAGACCTAAAACCAGGGATATAAAACGTAGACTCACCAGCCCACGTTTTTTAAAACTATATGAAGCAATAACAATACAAGGAGGGCGTATGCACTTAAAAACCGATAGCAGCTTTCTGTTGGACTATACCTTAGATGTCCTCCAACAGCAAGGGATCGCACCATGTGACTATACAAAGGATGTATATGGTTCTACCTTAATAGATCACCATTTTGGCATTCAAACCACCTATGAAAAGCGATTTATAGCACAAGGGGTTCAGATTCATTATCTATGCTTTACACTAAAATAAGAAATCGTTATGCCTACCTTTCTATCCAAAAAAAGTTGGCAAAAAATCAACCAACCATCTATTTTATCTATTATATTTGCCTTAGCGTATGTGTTCAGCGCAGTGGTTTTTATTAAGTATCTGTTCCAGTCACTGGTTTTTTGCGTTAAAAGAAGAACGCCCCTGAAAAAAGTCGCGGTTTAGAAAGTGGCATTTTACAGATGATTAGGAAAAACAGTTGCTTTTGAAGCCCCCAAAGGGGGCGGATTCTGCTTTTCCATCTGTAAGATGTCACTTTCAGCGGCTTTTTACCGAGGGCTTGATTTTTTGTCCACTTTTTTATCAAAAAAAAGTGGGATAAAATTCATTATTAACCAGTATCGTGAACAGATACGCCTTAGCTATCTAGCAACGCAAACCATAGCACCACGTATGGAGACAAAAGATATCGTATACATTGCACTATTTGCTGGCATATTTGCTGCATTAGCCGTCATACCTCCCCTATTATTCGTACCCCCAGTGCCCATAACCGCTCAATCTTTAGGCCCTATGTTAGCAGGTAGCATTTTAGGCGCTAAGCGAGCTGCTTTAGCCGCTCTGTTATTTATAGCCATCATGGCCACTGGACTGCCTATTATGGCCGGTGGACATGGCGGAATAGGTGTGATCATGGGGCCATCTGGTGGGTTTATACTTGGGTTTCCCGTTTCTGCCTATATGATTGGCTTATTATTTGAAATAAATTGGCATAGATTGAATTTAGCTTGGGCCTTTATATACATCCTATTGGGTGGCATCATGGTGCTCTACATTTTTGGTCTATTGTGGATTAGCATCCTATTTGACGTTCAGCTCTACAAAGCTTTTTTATCTTCTTGTATATTTATTCCAGGGGATATGATTAAAGCTACGATTGCAGCTACTACTGCAATGGTTATTAAAAGAACCTATCCTTTGATGTAAGGTTAGGCCATACCAACGATAGAAGATGATAAAAATAGAAAATGTAAGTGTTGCCTTTGACCATTTTTATACCTTAAAAGGTATTAATGTTACATTACATGAAAAAAGGATTGGCATTATAGGTTCAAATGGCAGCGGTAAAAGTACATTTGCTAGGCTCATCAATGGGCTACAGCTTCCATCTGAAGGAAAAGTAGAAATAGATCACCTATCTACTTGTAAAAATGGCAAAGCTATTAGACGCAATGTAGGATTTATTTTTCAAAATCCTGATCATCAAATTATCTTTCCAATCGTAGAAGACGATATTGCCTTTGGGCTTAAAAATATCGGTTATAGCAAAGAACAGGTGCATCAGTCCATTCATGATTTGCTGACTACCTATGGTTTGGGGCACCTAAGATATAGCAAATCCCATCTGCTGAGTGGAGGTGAAAAACAGCTACTAGCCATTCTTTCTGTTCTAGTTATGGCGCCTACCTATATTGTATTGGATGAGCCAACTACACTGTTGGATCTAAAAAGTAAGAAAAAAATAGTTCAAGTCATCGACCAACTCCCCCAAACCATTCTCATGGTCACACATGACTTAGATCTGCTGGCTGATTTTGACCGCGTACTGGTTTTTGAACGAGGATGCTTAGTAGCAGATGGCCACCCTTCTGCCGCTATAAAAGCCTATCAAAAGTTGGTATATAGCCAATTGTACAATGGATAAGCAACAATGCTATAGGGTAGCCCCTAGATGGAAATTAATACTGCTGATACTAGTCAGCAGTCTATCGTTTAGGCTATATGATTGGCGCTTTTACCTCATCAACTTAAGCATCACCCTTGCTTTAAGTTGGTTGATGCATATCTCTTATCATCAACTATGTAAGCCCATAGGCACTTGCTTTTACCTATTGATACTGAGTTTTTTGATGCATATCTTTTGGGGAGAATGGATAGATGGGATCAAGGTTGTACTTAGAGCTTGTAATATTATTCTGTTTGCTTCATGGATCCTATTGACCACATCCTATTTAGATATCATTGAGGGATTAACTACTTTATTAAACCCATTAGCATATGTGGGGATAAAACCTGCTAAGGTTAGCCTTGCTGTTGCACTCGCCATACGTTTTATGCCAGTGATTCATAATACTTTCAAGGAAATAAAGATGGCGCAAAAAGCAAGAGGAATAGATAAAAATTTTATCGCGATACTTATTCCTGCGCTTATAAAAACCATCAAAATGGCAGATGACATAGCAGCAGCTATAACGGCCCGCTCCTGGGAATAACATCATTAGCATTGATAAATAAATAATCACTAAGCTTAGAAAATGCGTATGTTCACGTTACTGGTTAATAATAAATTTTATCCCACTTTTTTCGTATCTGTTCGCGCCATTAGTTAATGATGCATTTTATCCCACTTTTTTCTTGATAAAAAAGTGGACAAAAAATCAAGCCCTCGGTAAAAAGCCGCTGAAAGTGACATCTTACAGATGGGAAAACAGAATCCGCCCCCTTTGGGGGCTTGAAAGGAAACTGTTTTTCCTAATCATCTGTAAAATGCCACTTTCTAAACCGCGACTTTTTTCAGGGGCGTTCTTCTTTTAACGCAAAAAACCACTGCGCTGAACACATACGTGAATTGAATAGATATATTTGCTGCTATTTCGTCAAGTTAAGGCGCATATGTCCGCCGATAAAAAAACTTGACGGACATGAGCAGCGGCGTATGCGCATGAGCCATTTCTATCGCTGTGTTAGAATAGATAGTCCTTAAGTTGACGCCATTCCGTGATCAGATACAAAATATGTATCTGTTCACGATACTGGTTAATAATGAACTTTATCCCACTTTTTTCTTGATAAAAAAGTGGACAAAAAATCAAGCCCTCGATAAAAAGCCGCTGAAAGTGACATCTTACAGATGGAAAAACAGAATCCGCCCCCTTTGGGGGCTTGAAAGGAAACTGTTTTTCCTAATCATCTGTAAGATGACACTTTCTACACCGCGACTTTTTTCAGGGACGTTCTTCTTTTAACGCAAAAACCCACTGCGCTGAACACATACCAAAATATCTCCCTCAAGTTGACGCCAGTTCCTAAACGGAGACAAAATTTGTCCAAATAAACCACGCCACTATGTGATTTATTCCACTTTAGTTAACCGAACCACGACCACTACCCCTTCTATATCCACTTCAACGCCTTCTAGCTCGGGTACAAATTGTAATTGTACCGCCTGCGTTTCCATACAAATATAATCTTTATAGGCAGCAATAGTTTGATTAATAAGATTCTTATTTTGTTGAATATCAATGATTATATTATCTTGAATATCAAAATTTAGGGTTTTACGTAATTGCTGAATGCGGTGCACCCATTCACGCGCGATACCTTCTTTTTGGAGTGCATCATCCAAGGTGGTATCTAAGGCAATGGTGAGTTCACCCTCTGTAGCCACACACCATCCGGGGATATCTTCTGTCACCACCCATATATCTGACAAAGTCAATGGAATCGCCTCACCGTGTAGATCCAATAGGTGGATATGACCTTGCTCTAAAGCATAAATTTCAGCTGGTGTTAAAGCTATAATAGCTTCACTAAGCTGTTTCATTTTAGGGCCATATCGTTTGCCTAAAAGCGGAAAGTTGGGTTTGGCTTTTTTAAAATTAGGGGTATCATCTAAATAATGGATTTGCTTGACATTAATTTCTGCTTTAATCAACGCTTCTAAACGCGCCCATCCAGTTGAAGCAAAGAGACCTATAATGCGGATACTAGGCAAAGGTTGACGAACTTTAATTTTATGCTTTTTACGTAAAGCATGAGCCATGGAAACAATTTTTTGTACTTGGCGCATCTCTGCTTCTAAGATTGGATCCAAGGCTTCTGCTATTGGAAAATCTACTAAATGTACAGAGTGATGCTTTTCTTTTTCGGTAACCTGATTCAATGCTTGGTAGAGATAATCCGCATAAAAAGGTGCTATAGGTGCCATAAGCTTGGAAACCGTTATCAGACAATGGTAAAGGGTCTGATAGGCAGCTTCTTTATTACTATCCTGACTATTTTTCCAAAACCTTTTTCTATTCAGTCGTACATACCAGTTGCTTAGATCATCTACTACAAAGTCTTGAATCATCCTAGCCACTAGTGTAGGCTCATAGTGATCATAAGCTTGTGTTACGGTTTTAATGAGTGTATGGGAACGGGAAATAATCCACCGATCACTTTCATCTAAAGCACTAGGGGCTACCACACTTTTAGTAAAAAAGAACTGATCTATATTGGCATACAGCACAAAAAAATTATAGGTACTGTGGAGCGTAATGAAAAACTTACGTACTGCTTCAGCTACACCTGCCGCATCAAACTTTAAGTTATCCCATGGATTGGCATTACTAATCATATACCAACGTATGGCATCTGGACCATATTGGGTCAATAGCTCCATTGGATCAATGGTATTGCCTATACTTTTAGACATTTTATTGCCATACTTGTCCAATACAAGCCCATTGACTACCACATTTTTAAAAGCGGGTATTTCAAACAGTAAGGTAGCAATGACATGCAAGGTAAAAAACCATCCCCTAGTCTGATCTACCCCCTCTGCAATAAAATCAGCAGGAAACCCTTTTTCAAATATTTCTTGATTCTCAAATGGATAGTGCCATTGTGCACAAGGCATAGCACCAGAATCGAACCAAACATCTATCACAGCGGTTTCGCGATACATAGGCAGTCCATTGCTACTGACTAATACAATATCATCTACATAAGGACGATGTAAATCAATATCTGCTGGCAACTGCTCTTTCATATAGCCAGCCAATACGGCTTGCTCTACTTCAAACATTAACTCCGCTATAGAACTAATGCATTTTTCCTCTTTTTGATCAACCGTACGCCATATAGGGAGCGGAGTGCCCCAATAGCGTTCGCGGCTTAGATTCCAATCCACGAGATTCTCAAGCCAATTACCAAACCGACCTTTCCCTACAGCAGCAGGCTTCCATTGAATAGTATCATTGAGTTCAATCAATAGCTCCTTATAAGCGGTTGTTTTAATAAACCAAGCATCGAGTGGATAATAGAGAATAGGTTTATGTGTACGCCAACAATGGGGATAACTGTGTTCATATTTTTCCACCTTAAAGGCCTTATTTTCTTGCTTGAGTTTACGCGCAATCAGTAGATCTACAGGAGGTAAAGTGGCATCTTCCTCATAGGCGGCTTTGACATAACGTCCAGCAAAATCAGTAATTTCTGGTACAAAACGACCTTTCCTATCTACAATTGGAACCGATTCGCCTGCTGCATTGGTTACCATAATCGCAGCAATATTTTCTTTTTGGGCAATGCGGTAATCGTCTGCACCAAAGGTAGGTGCAATGTGTACAATGCCCGTACCTTCTGTAGTGGTTACAAAATCAGCCGCAACCACTTTAAACGCCTCTCCTTTAGGCTGTACATATGGTAAAAGTTGCTCATACCGTAAGCCTACTAAATCTGCCCCTGTATAACGGGCCACAATCTCCCAAGGCAGGATACTATGATCAGATTGATCATCAATACACTTAGCCTGTTCACCTGTAAAAAAACGTTGCACGGCATCTTCAGCCAAGATTACCTGAATAGGCAAGCGGGTATAGGGGTTAATGGTCGCCACTTTAACATACTGAATCGTAGCCCCTACCGCCAAGGCACTATTGGCAGGAAGGGTCCATGGAGTAGTCGTCCAGGCGAGCAAGTATTCATTTTCTGTGGATTTAAATTGGGCTACAATAGCAATGTCTTTGACAGGCTTATAACAACCAGGCTGGTTTAATTCATGGGAACTGAGTCCTACACCCGTAGGGGGTGAGTAAGGCTGTATGGAATACCCTTTATAGAGCAATTTTTTATTATACAGTGCCTTGAGCAAGTACCAAACAGACTCAATATAATCGCGTTCATAGGTGATGTAAGGGTTTAGGTTGTCTTTCCAGTAACCCAACCGTTTGTTTAACGCTTCCCACGCGCTTTTATAGGCCATAACCGTTGAGCGACAGGCCTGATTGTAATCAACAATACTAATTTTTTTGCCAATATCTTCTTTGGTAATGGCTAATTTCTTTTCTACTTGCAGCTCTACCGGTAAACCATGAGTATCCCAACCACTCTTACGACGTACATAGTACCCCTGCATGGTCTTATACCTAGTAAAAAGATCCTTAACCGTCATGGATAAAATATGGTGTACACCCGGCGCACCATTGGCTGAAGGGGGACCTTCAAAAAAAACAAAAGGCGTACCGACTTCACGCTGTTGGATAGAACGGACAAATGTTTCTTGTGCGTCCCAAAAAAGTTCGATTTCTTGCGCAACCTTTAATAAGTTGAGCTGCGGTTGCGTTTTATATCTTTTCATCTCTATGCCTACCAAATGATATCTATAATTTTTAAATACTACAATTCGCAATTTAATGAAAAAGTTATATGTAAATACATCAATCATCGATCAGCTACACCAAATCTGAGTTAGGTTATGCTAAAAAAGCATTAGATTTGTTACAAGCAGTGCTGGCACGCACTTTACCAAATTGCTATTGTATGCTATTAGATTTTGAAAAACCGATTGTTAAGCTTGAAGAAAAGCTTGCTAAGATGCAAGCATCTGCTAAAGCAGAAAATGAACCAGCGCTTATGGCCGCTATTGCTAAATTAGCTGGTGACATACAAGCATTACAAAAGAGAACCTTTCAAAATCTAACCCGGTGGCAACGGGTTCAACTGGCGCGCCATCCAAATAGGCCTTATACACTTGACTACATCCAACAGATTACGGAAAATTTTATTGAATTACATGGGGACCGCTTTGCCAGGGACGATCATGCTATGGTTGGTGGGTTTGGTACCATCAATGGGCAAACCATTATGTTTATTGGTCACCAAAAGGGAAGAACTACGAAAGAGAGACAAATGCGTAACTTTGGTATGCCGAATCCAGAAGGATACCGTAAAGCATTGCGGTTGATGCGTTTGGCAGAAAAATTTAACAAACCAATTATTACCTTTATAGATACACCTGGTGCCTATCCAGGCCTGGAAGCAGAAGAACGTGGCCAAGCAGAAGCCATTGCCAGCAATATTCAAGCTATGTTTGGATTACGCGTGCCGATTATATCCATTGTGATTGGAGAGGGTGCATCAGGTGGTGCGTTAGGCATTGCAATAGGTGACTATGTACTGATGTTAGAACATACCTGGTATTCTGTGATTACACCTGAATCTTGTTCTTCTATTCTCTGGAAAAGTTGGGATTACAAAGAACAGGCGGCAGAAATGTTACAAATAACGGCTAAAGACATGGCTAGGTTTCGTCTAATAGATGGCCTTATTAAGGAACCAATGGGGGGCGCACATAGGGATTTACCCACTGCAGCAGCGCTTATTAAGGAAAGTATCCTCAATCATTTAGAAAAATTATCCAGTAAACCTATTGACACCCTACTCCAAGAACGCACAGATAAGTTCTGTGCAATGGGTAAGATTGGCTGAGCACTATGCAGCCAAAAACCGCAAAACAAGTTTTTGATTTTTTCCCAGGCATATGGAAAATAGCCAGGCATGTAACCGCAAAGATGCCGGAACAAAATGCTACAGCGCATGGTTACTGCCTTTTTACAACATCAGCAACTAAGCCCAATTTAGTTGTATATTCAGAAAAAGTTGCCATACACTATTTACAATCAAATACTACACATATAGGTAAGCAGCAGTATCAATATAGATACGATATGGCTGAGGCATCTTTATCTAAACACCTTCATAACGGAAGCTTATTGTATAAATTGAACCTACGCAATGATCAAATAGATGGAGCATATGTATGTATGCGAGATAGCTACCTATCAAACTATATTTTTGAAACGGATAGATTCCGTATCATTTATACAGTTGATGGCCCATTAAAATGTTACCGTATAACAAGTGTATATACCAGCATGCCTAACAAAACGCTAACGGCTTTAGGCATAACCATAGCAAATGGATTGATTGTATGAAATGTCTATTTCGTAAAGGTGATGACATTAAATATGTAGCACTACTAACCAATGTCGTACATAGATAGGGGAAATCTGTTCTAGCATATAGGAATGGCTAGTTGTGTCTATGCACGCTACTAGCGTCAACTTAAGGAATATATTTTATTGATTATCAATCAAAGGCATCTATTCTCGCCATTGGTTAATGATGAACTTTATCCCACTTTTTTCTTGATAAAAAAGTGGACAAAAAAAATCAAGCCCTCGGCAAAAAGTCGCTGAAAGTGTCATCCTACAGATGGAAAAACAGAAAACGCCCCCTTTGGGGCTTCAAAGGAAACTGTTTTCCCAAATCATCTGTAAGATGCCACTTTCTACACCACGACTTTTTAGAGGGGGCGGTTTTTTTGACGCAAAAAACCATCGCGCTGAACACATACTTTTTTATCGGCGGACATGTGCGCTTTACATTGAAGTAACTATCAATTAAAATAATATTTATTTGACAGTCAATAAAATATACTTCTTAAGTCTTCGCCATTGTCTGTTCAGAGTAGCGATAAACAAAGCATGTATATCACGCTTACATTTTAGCATTACATATTTCTAAAACAAACAGTCATGTATAAATTATTTTTTTAAATTAAATTTTATTTTCAAAATTCATTCAAAAATATATTATAGCATCACTCCTAATTATGAATAGGAATAGTCCACTTGTGTGCCGTAGACAATAGGAATTGTCATTAAAAAAAGTAATATTTAAAGAATGCGTATAAGATAAAAATAGACCAAGATAGATCAATTTTTCATAGGTTGATCAACAAATGACAAGGAAAAAATAGAAATAGAATTTAAAATAAATGCGGTAAGAAGAGAGGGAGTAGTACCTACTCTATAAAAGAGATATTCCAGCCACACCTTCCGGTACGGCTACCTTGTTACAACTTAGCCCCAGTCGCTGGCCTAACACTAAACAGCTCCTTTTACGGCCACTGTCTTCAAGCTCTACCAACTCCCATGGCTTGATGGGCGGTGTGTACAAGGTCCGAGAACGTATTCACCGCGTCATTGCTGATACGCGATTACTAGCGATTCCAACTTCATGAGGTCGAATTGCAGACCTCAATCCGAACTGAGACATGCTTTTAAGATTTGCATCTTGTTACCAAGTAGCTTCCCTTTGTACATGCCATTGTAGTACGTGTGTAGCCCTGGGCATAAAGGCCATGATGACTTGACCTCGTCCTCTCCTTCCTCCCGCTTACACGGGCAGTCTACTTAAAGTCCCCACCATTACGTGCTGGCAATTAAGTAAAAGGGTTTCGCTCGTTATAGGACTTAACCCAACACCTCACGGCACGAGCTGACGACAGCCATGCAGCACCTTGTATTCCGTCCCGAAGGAACCCCCAATTTCTTGGGGTAGCAAAACACATTCTAGCCCAGGTAAGGTTCCTCGCGTATTATCGAATTAAACCACATACTCCACCGCTTGTGCGGACCCCCGTCAATTCCTTTGAGTTTCACCCTTGCGAGTATACTCCCCAGGTGGATCACTTAACGCTTTCGCTTAGACACACACGAAGTATCATGTATATCGAGTGATCATCGTTTACGGCGTGGACTACCAGGGTATCTAATCCTGTTTGCTCCCCACGCTTTCGTGCCTCAGCGTCAGTTAAAGACCAGTAAGCTGCCTACGCTATTGGTATTCCTTATGATATCTAAGCATTTCACTACTACACCATAAATTCTGCCTACCTCTTCTTAACTCAAGCCTAATAGTATCAATCGCAGTTCTAGCGTTAAGCACTAGGATTTCACAACTGACTTAATAAGCCGCCTACGCACCCTTTAAACCCAATAAAACCGGATAACGCTTGCACCTTCCGTATTACCGCGGCTGCTGGCACGGAATTAGCCGGTGCTTATTCTTACAGTACTCTCAAGAACCCCCGCAGGGATTTTTTTGCTCCTGTACAAAAGCAGTTTACAACTCATAGAGCCTTCATCCTGCACGCGGCATGGCTGGTTCAGGCTTGCGCCCATTGACCAATATTCCCTACTGCTGCCTCCCGTAGGAGTCTGGCCCGTATCTCAGTGCCAGTGTGGGGGACCTTCCACTAAGAACCCCTACCCATCGTAGCCTTGGTGAGCCATTACCCCTCCAACTAGCTAATAGGACACACGCTCATTTTACACCGCCGGAGCTTTCATCTTTCTAACATGCGCCAGTAAGATTATATGGGGTATTAATTCCCGTTTCCGGAGGCTATTCCCCAGTGTAAAGTAGATTGCATGTGCATTACGCACCCGTCCGCCGGTCGCCGGCAACACCGAAGTGTCCCGCTGCCCCTCGACTTGCATGTATGAGGCCTGCCGCTAGCGTTCATCCTGAGCCAGGATCAAACTCTTCTTTCTATTATTTATAAACGTTATCCCTAACGATAAAACTAGGAATGATTTTTTGAGTCACACACTTCCCTCTCACTCATTACTTAAATGAGTTTCTTACCTACATCTATTTCAAAGAACTAAAGTTAAACGAGCACTGAATGAATCACCTTTTATTTGGCTACTCATGCATTCTGATCAACTCTGATACAAAGGTACATACTTTTTTATAATTTGCAATACACTTTGCAGAAATAAACGATTAAAAAGTTTACTTATTTTATAAATCACTTAATAATCAGAAAATTAAATAATTACATTTGATGCTTTTGGTATGCATGCAGACAATAACGAGGGGCATAAGCTTAAAGATGCGACACACATTAGTTTAATGGACCGGAGAAGCGGCTCCTGATGACCCAGGCGCTTGCTTACCGCACTAGCATCTCCTTGATACGCTTAATAACCAACTACTCTTCTAAATGTTCCTCATGTATTTCATACGCCCAGTTATCTATCATTCTGGTTTCCTCATTGAAGTTAATGCCTAGTAGTATAATGGACCTTTTGTCTGAGTAAGTAAGGCTTATAATACCCGTTTGCTTTAATTTGTTCTAAGGCTATTTTTCCGCTGGATATATACTTGATTTCTATAATGTAAATGGCTGATTCTAATTCTAAAACGATATCTGATCTACCTGTACTGGAGAGAGATTCACTATACAGCTGCATTTTCCTACCGCCTAGAAATACCAGTCCTTGCAGCAGCATATGTAAATTGCTGTGGTACTGTTTCTCTTGTTTGGTATCGATATAATAAGGAAGTGTTGCAAAGGCTGTATTGATGCTATCTATAAAAGTTTTAATCTTTTTGCCAGCTAATGCACTTCTAATCTTATCTGGCTCTTGTATGAAATAATCTTTTACGCTCTTTTCTAAACTGGATTTTATACTTTTCTAAAAAGAAGCTTCTATTTCTTTATTAGGAAACTTTAAAGTATATAGACCAGTAGATTCATCATAATAATCAATGGTTAGATAGCCGGTTTGAAACATCAGAGACTTTAAACTAATCTCATGGCTGCTTTCTGTATACATTAGATCATCTCTAGTAGCTTCTATTTGGAGGTTAGCCATGTTAAGGTCAAATCTATCCGGATCTGCTAACATCTGATTAATGAGTATGGTTGGGCTACCCGACTCATACCAGTAGTCTTCTAGTTTACTAGAATCTAAAAATCTTAGGGTAGACCCAAGGGTTATATACACTAACTCCATCTTCATAAAACTTATATCCATTGTAATAAGTTGCCATGCGGCTCATTACTTCTGATTCAGTTATTTTTTTATTTTCTTTTTTATTCCATTTTGCAGCAATATCTACTAGATTGTTTAAAAAAACCTGCGTTATTTCTTGTTGTGTATATCCAAACATAGCATCAGCAGATGCGTCAATGGTAATATCTTTTAAATGATTAGCCTCTGAGAATACATCCGATAAACTAAATTTGCTTACACCAGTCATAAAGGTAAGCTGAAAGAACTTGTTAAGTGATTTTAAGGTCATGAAGAAATCTTTCATGACTTTTATATTAGCTTTTTCTAGGTCTGAGCCTTTTGTTAGATGAACAATAGGCGAATCGTATTCATCTATAAGGACTACTAGTTTAGGTTCATAAACAGATTATATATTTCCCTTGTTTTCTACAGTACATTGTAGATTTATGAGTTGTAGCACTAGACTACGCAGTGTGTCTTTAACAGTAGCATCTTCTATTTTTACGTTATATGAAAGAGCTATCTCTTTTAGTACCATTTTAATAGATGTGCTTAGTTCTTCAGGTACGTTATTAGATACTCCTGAAAAATCTATTTTGATTATAGGATATTTCTTCCATGTATACTCATTTTCTGGCCTAGCTATATGATAATCTTTAAAAATTTCTTTCTCTCCTCTACATATGTATCCAGTGTATCGATAAACAAAGACTTACCAAATCGCCTAGGACGGGCTATGAAAATCGGATTTCTTTTTTCTATTAACGCTTGTGCATATTTTGTTTTATCTACGTAGTAGCCTGTTTCAATGACTGATTTAACATCTGAGTATCCAATAGGTAGTGCACCTATCTTACGCATAATTTTATATTTCTGAGTTTCTTTCCCTTATTAAAAGATATCTAGAGGGATGGTCTACCTAAAAATAGACTAAAATGACCCTACATAACAATAACAGGTCCTACTTTAGGATAGGAATGGTCTTACTGGTACTACCGAAGCGTATTCGTTTTTGGTACACTAGCTCGCTTAGCCACTGTTGTTCCCTATTTGGTTAGAATATACTGAGGCTTGGCCCTATGGTCTCATATAGTCTAAAATGGGTGGTATACAGTTTAACTGCATTTTCGATATAGGCTATTTCCTTAGGGGTAGCTAGTGACCCATTGCGCATTTTTTTTTGCCATACCTTAGCATTAAATTGACCTGTTCACACCAAAATAAAAGCCTATATAGGCTAATAGATTATTATAGACCATTTGTTTTTAGCAAAAAAACCAATTCTTATTGAAGATGTTTCCGTAGCAAAGCTATTTTTAAAAAATTCAATAGATTAATGCAAAGTAGCTAAAGCAACATTCAGTTGAAGCAGTTTCACTGCTTCAACTTGCTGATCGTAATATGGGTAGAACTACTACAGGGTCTGAATAACGACAAATTATGTGAAACATTTTAACTTATTTAGCAACTATGATATGGTATAATCAAACAACCATTTGTAAATTGGTAGCAAGCTAAGTTATAAGATAACCCAATAGGATGAAGCGAAAGCAATACTCAAAATAAGTTAACGCTTGCCTAACCTTTATATTTAATTTATAGTTCTAGCATCATGTTGTTAGATAACAATCTATATTATAACGAAAATCTCTATGGCAAAACATCTCGTTATTGTTGAGTCACCTGCAAAAGCGAAAACGATTGAGCGTTACCTAGGCAGTAGCTATCAAGTCGCCTCTTCGAATGGACATATCAGGGACCTTATTAAGGGCAATCATGCCATTAACATTGAACAAGGTTTTTTGCCTAGTTATGAAATCAGCCCTGGAAAAGAACGGGTGGTACAACAGCTTAAAAAATTGGCTCATAGCTCTGATTGTGTTTATTTAGCCAGCGATGATGACCGAGAAGGCGAATCTATTTCGTGGCACTTAAAAGAAGCACTGGAGTTACGGGATGATAAGGTACAACGCATTGTCTTTAGAGAGATTACCAAAATGGCTGTATTGAACGCATTGAAGCAGCCACGTACCATCGACTTAGCATTAGTCGACTCACAGCAAGCCAGGCGCGTGTTAGACAGACTCGTTGGCTATGATCTATCTCCATTATTGTGGAAAAAGATTAAACCAGGCCTTTCTGCAGGCCGGGTCCAATCTGTTGCAGTCCGAATGGTAGTAGAACGAGAAAGGGCCATTGATCGTTTTGTTTCCACTTCTAGTTTTGCGGTGACTGCCTTTTTTATCTTACCAACAGGGCAAATACTGAAAGCAGATGGTGCAAAGAAGTTTAAAACGGAAGAAGATGCTTGTGCATTCTTAGAAAAATGCAAAGGAGCAGCCTTCTCGATTAAAGGATTGGATACAAAAGCATTAAAGCGGTCCCCTTCCCCTCCTTTTACTACCTCTACCTTACAGCAAGAGGCAAGTAGAAAACTGGGCTATTCTGTGAACCGTACGATGGTATTGGCGCAACAACTCTATGAAACAGGTAAGATTTCTTATATGAGAACTGACTCTGTAAATCTTTCACAAGGGGCGATACAAAACATATCAGAAATGGTTTCAACTACTTACGGAACCGCCTATTTTCAAGCTAGAAGCTATACCACTAAATCATCCACTGCACAAGAAGCGCATGAAGCGATACGACCTACAGATTTTTCAGTAAAGGTAGCCAGTAGCCATAAAGATGAGCAACGGCTCTATGAGCTGATTTGGCGTAGAGCAATGGCCGCTCATATGGCCGATGCACAAATAGAAAAAACGACCGCAACCATTCAAATCTCTACAACAGATCAGCCACTGATCGCAACAGGAGAAGTATTAAAGTTTGAAGGTTTTCTAAAGGCTTATGCACGAGACCAAGTGGATGAAGAGGGGTCAGATGAGACCAAAGGGATGTTGCCACCACTCCATATAGGCCAAGAGCTTTGCTTAGAGAAAATGTTGGCTAGAGAACGGTTCACGAATCCACCTGCTCGGTATACTGAAGCTACTTTGGTGCGAGATTTAGAGGAAAGGGAAATCGGGCGTCCATCTACCTATGCACCTATTATTGCCACTATTCAGAAAAGAGGATACATTAAGCTGGAGTCTCGTGAAGGTTTTCCACGCGTCTATAAGTTATTAACGCTAGAAAACAACCTCATACGGCCAGAAACGCTAACTGAAATCGTTCGTGCAGAGAAACAAAAACTCTTTCCAACTGATATGGCTGCAGTGGTCAATGACTTTTTGGTTCAACACTTTTCTGATGTAACCGATTATAATTTTACCGCACAAGTGGAGAAAGAGCTGGATAAGATTGCACAAGGTACTAAGATTTGGAACCAAATGTTAAGTGAATTCTATAGTGGTTTTTATCCTAAAGTGCAAGCTACTGCTGGAATAGAGCGATCAACGATCAACTACACAAGACTTTTAGGAAAAGATCCAGCCACCAATGCTTCATTAATCGTCCGGTTGGGTAAATATGGGCCATTGGTTCAATTAGGCATTGAAGCAGATGGACGTGTGGAAGCACCACGTTTTGCAGGGCTCCGGGCCAATCAGCGCATGGAAACGATTACATTAGAAGAAGCTTTGGAACTTTTTAAGCTACCGCGTACAGTTGGAACGTTTGAAACATTACCATTGTTGATCAACATAGGTAGATTTGGCGCATATATTAAACATGGCGCTCTTTTTTATTCCATACCAAAAGCAGAGGACCCATTCACTATTCATGAACAAGGTGCAATAGCTATTATTGAAGCCAAAAGGAAAGCAGATGCAGAAAAGTTGATTAAAGCTTTCCCTGAAGATCCAGCGATACAGATTTTACATGGCAGATGGGGACCGTATATTAAAAATGGCAAAAACCATGCCCGTATCCCTAAAGATATTGCAGACCCTACCCTACTCAGTTTGGCGGAATGTTTAAATATTTTGGAAAACAATGTAAAATCAAAAAACCTAAAAAAGGCACCATAACCTATACATGCAGTAGTGATTGTATTTATTAAATGAATAAAGCCTTATATTAGCCGGTATCGCAAAGGGAACAAACTGATTTTTTTTTAAAAATTCAAAAATAAATTTTATATTTTTAGCCATTATGAGACGCAATAGCAACCGCACCACTATAAGTATATTTTGCTTTACCCTATCCTTGAGTTTGATGTGTAGCAGCTGGGTATGGGCCCGTCCAGCAACAGTGCATGAAGATCATGAATCGGTTACTGCAAAGATTTCACGTCATTACCTAAAATCTTTCCCCATCACGCCTCCCTCTTCTGCACCAGTGCCTTTAACGAGCAAGCAAGAGGCCACGCCAAAAGTAAAGAAGATACCATTAGCGCCAAGCACGCAACGTAAGGTAGTACTACGTACTATATTTTCTGATATTGATCCAAATATCCCATCAAAAAGTAGAGGTATACTGAACAATAATGTATGGAGAGATTTAATGCTTTTTTCTGGTGGAGCTAGTGATCCAGCGCACCATTTCTTATCACGGATCAACAGAACCACTACTGTACTAGGTGAATGTGCATTAGCGACCCTCTTAGTAACCCCAACCCCTGATATAGCCACACTATGCAACCGTCAACGCACCTTACAGGCATTGTTGGAAGACGCAACGTGTTTAGCAGCTTTAAAGCAATCTTTGGAAGCCTACCGCAAGGTAGAACAAAGTTTCCTTTCTTTATGGGCCCATACAGATCCCCTTTATACCCACGCCTATAAGGATTATATGCATAAACGGTTCCTTTCAAACAATGTGGCTACAAATAAAATAGCGCGCAAGCTTAATATTCGGATTTTTTTCAGGAATCTTTTAGATATATATGGCGAGTTTGTTGCACTCCCGGTATTGGGTTTATTTTGGTGCGAAGCTACTCACTGGCTCACCTCTATTTCAAAAGGGGGGTTTGTCCAAGGTAGTAGAAGCAGTAGCTATGCAACCTTTCCTTTATTTGTGCCTATTGTATCTATTTGGTCTGTTATTGATAATTATAATCGAACCAATGGAAATCCATCGCTTTTGCCTTTCCTAGGTGTGACAGCTACGCATGCAGCAGCTATATGGCGGGGATATTGTGGTGTAAAAAGTTACCAAGAATATAGCGCTATTTTCAGCAACTTGGCTGATCGCATGCGAGATGTCCAAGTTTTTATGCAAACCATGCAACAGTTAAGCACTATTGTAACAGAACATCCAGCATTAGAAGCCCATTACGGACCTTCCTTAAGCGCAATAAGAGCCCTATTGGGCCAACGGAATGAATCCAGTGAACTAGGGATCATGGTTCGTAATCTTTTGGACATGAACCTAACCAATTGGTCCTATATGCGTGGGAATAGTGGGAAATTATTGGCTACATACAACTTATTTACAGAACACAAAGATTGCTTAAAACCTGCTATGTATGCCTTAGGTCAATTAGATAGCTTTATAGGGATTGCTACTTTGATACAGGAAGCCAAAAGAACTTTTCCAGGACACTGTTATACGTTTACTAAATTTTTAGATCGTTCCAAACAAAAATCACCATTCATACAGTTAGAGGCTATGTGGAATCCCATGCTGAATCCTGCAACCGTTGTAGACAATAATGTAGACCTAGATTCAGATAGGACCCGTAATATGATCCTTTGTGGGCCAAACGCAGGGGGGAAGTCCTCTTACATTTGTGGCGTAGCCAGTAGTATACTACTCAGCCAAACATTTGGGATTGCAGCTGCCAAAAGTGCGGTTATTACTCCTTTTAATAAAATCAATACCTATATTGAGGTTAGAGACGATATTACCTGTGGCGCCTCTCTTTTTATGGTAGAGGTGGCACGTATGCAACAGTACATGCATATGCTCGAACAGACACAACCAGATGAGTTTATTTTTACCATCTCTGATGAACCCTTTGCCCGTACGAATCCAGTTGAGGCTAGTGCAGCAGCTTATAGCATACTAGCTGCTATAGCCAAATACCCTAATGCACTCCATATTGTCTCCACGCATTACCCTATTTTAATGAACCTAACCAATAAATTTAAGGATAGAGGGATTAGAAACTTTAAAGTTTTTATAGAGGAAAAACCTGATCAAAAGCTACACTATACCTATAAAGTTGTACCAGGTGAGGCAGACCAAACCATCGCTTTAAAAATATTAGCACAGGAAGGATATGATGCAACATTATTGCAAGAAGCGGAAAGCATTGTTCAAAATCCTCAAAAGTGGCCTTTATTAAAGTACCTTCAAGGCAAGAAGAAAAAGAAACGTTAAATATAGAGTCACTACATGATCTTAAAAAGTTCTTGGGAGGAACGCAAAACTATAGCTGATCAATTGCTAAGCTATGCCGGTGATAATAGGATATGGCTACTTGAAGGCCCTATGGGATCTGGTAAAACCACATTGATTAAGGAAGTTTGTGGGATGCTACACACTACTACTATGGTCAACAGTCCCACTTTCCCCATTATTAATGAATATGAAACGATAGACCACAGGCCTATTTACCACTTTGATTGTTACCGACTGATGCATATAGAGGAGGCCATTGCATTAGACTTTGAAAGTTATTTTGCTTCCGGCTGCTATTGTTTTATAGAGTGGCCCTCAAAAATCAAACCCATTTTACCTGTTCATCATTTCTTGATTACCATAGAAATAGAGACACCTACCACTAGAAATCTGATTTGTACGCACACTGCATGGAATGACCTTCCCTAGGTTATAATTGCGACACTGCAGCTTATTGAGGTAGCGCATCCCCCTCTTCATCAAACGCCCTTAGCTCACGCCAATGTAGAAAATCTGGATTAGCATCTGGATTACCAAACCTATCTGTAGTCTTTACCTTCACATAGAATTTATAGTTGATTTTAGAGTCTACTGCAATTGAGGGACGAGCCCCTAAACTTGATACAAGCCACGACCCTTTATATCTGTCAATTTCATGCAGCGGTCTATATACTTGATAGATCTATAACTGTAGTAGTTAGGATTTAATCTGACAATTGTTAAATTATGATGATATAAATCTTAACTACTATGAACTTACATCAAAAAATTATCAAGCCTAAATTAGGGTTATTGGAACTAGCTAAAACATTAGG
>NZ_JANAVR010000006.1 GCF_025215055.1 Candidatus Cardinium sp. TP | reverse complement strand
TTCTTCTGAACTAAAATGCCTGATCTTTTTTCTTCCCATTTGATTAATTTATTTTATTACTCTAAAACTAAACCATGCGGAAAATAAAGTGAAAACTTTTTGTCCTATTTTTTCAGTCCAGTATACAATTGCATCCTACTGTTTTACAATTTACACAAGTGGATCCTATTGATAATAGCTTCCCTATATCTATAGACTTTTCAGCTACTGCTTTGGTTATAAGCCAAGTTTCTGCTTCTGCTGATTTGCTTCCTAAAGTAAAACGTATTATGTTGATGTACAAAATGTTACCTCCAATCAATGTGAACAAGCATCGCCTGCACCGATAGATCTTCAACTACAAACTGTATCCACTATTGTTAAGGCACATTATGGCCATTTAGAAATCTTTGACGACGAACAGCAACCAGCTATGCTACTGGTATTGCCTAGTAATGTCACTGATATTCTCAGTAAGATGACGATTAACTTGCCTCTAGATGCGTTAACCTTAGAGACCCCTGTCACCCCTAAAGAACAAGCCGATTCGATGATGAAATTAATGCAGTTTCATGACTATGTCTGCAAAGCTTCTGATAAATCGGATCCCATTGATGTAAAAACAATTTCAGGATTGCTTTTATTATTACAGAAGCATTTTGGATTTAAACGTCATGGCTCTGGTCAATTATTGTATGTACGTGCAGTAGGGATTGCTGAATTAGTGGTAAGGTGGATTTTTCATTCACCTAAGGTAATTTATGCCTCATTACTATATGAATTAGTGCGCCGTACCTGCTTGCCGTTATCTTATGTGAAAGAACATTATAATTTAGGTGTCTATGCCTTCGTATTAAATGTAGTCGGCATAGATAAACGAGAAGACCTAGATTATCCTTCTTTGATTTATGTACAGAATAGATTAAAGCAAGCGATTAAAGAAGAGCACGTACAACTTTCTGTGCTATTTATTAAACTGGCTGAACGGCTCTATGACCTACGTCATGCAGCAGGTTATATCCATCTAACAGAGGTGCAACATATGACACAAGAAACATTGGCCATAGATATGCAGATAGCCAATGCATATTTGGATCCAGAGATAGGCGCAGCCTTAGAAAAAGCCGCTAAACAGGCACTACAGATTATTAACACTAAGCAGGAAGAAAAAAATAAGTTAGAAAGATAGAAGGTATAGCACATACTATAACTAAAACATATTCACAGAAAACCAATAGATTCTGTGAGCGTTGTGACAAAACCATGAAACAAGAATTCTTGTATGTGTTCAGCGCGATGGTTTTTTGCATTAAAAGAAAAACCGCCCCTGTAAAAAGCCGTGGTGTAGAAAGTGGCATTTTACAGATGATCTGGAAAAACAGTTTCCTTTAAAGCCCCCTTTGGGCTTACTATTACCCATAACTATAAAAGTGTAAAATATCATCCTTCTACAAGATCAACTAGTCTTTTCCATCCTTTTTAAAGTTCCATAGGACCTAATTCTATGTCATTTTGACGTACTAAAACCCTCTAAATTGGGCTATATATCTCACAATTTTTCTTAAAAAATGACTTGTTTGTAACAAAATCTACAAATTAGCAAGAATTAGCAAAATATTCTTTATCATTTTTTGACTTATGAGTAATAGTAAGCCCTTTGGGGGCGCTTTCTGTTTTTCCATCTGTAAAATGTCACTTTCAGCGACTTTTTACCGAGGGCTTGATTTTTTGTCCACTTATATCAAGAAAAAAGTGAAAAAAAACCATTATTAACCAATGTCATGAATAGATTCTTTTATTTGAAAATCAACAAAAAAAATACTTAAGTTGACGCCATTGGCTGAACAGATACGACAACTTTAAACTTTAATTTTTAATGCCTATCTGACTAAATCTTAACTAATACAACTGCATCTTATTACTGTCTGGCATCCAATCCCCAGTAAAATTTTTCACGCAGCACATCAAAAATAGTGGCATGGCCAAACTGGACCAACTTCAATGAATAGGGCGCTTTTTTAACCACAAATGGTTGTTGCATAGCTATAGGCACTACTCTTCCATCTGTAGAAATTAGGATTTCTTGACGCTTCACTACAAAACTTAATAAAGCAGTATCGGGCACCACTAAGGGGCGTAGGGCCAAGTTATGCGGGCTTATAGGCGTAATCACGAAACTATTTGAACTGGTCAAGACAATAGGGCCTGAGCAACTCAGCGAATAAGCCGTAGAACCGGTAGGTGTAGCAATAATCAACCCATCCGCTCGATAGGTAGTAATGAATTGCCCATCTATATAGGCCTCAATAGTGAGTAAATTAGCCCGTTCTCGCTTCAGCAGGGCTACTTCATTCAGCGCAAAAGAAACAGGTACAGTTTCCTGATATAATGCCAATAGACTGCGCTCTTCTAGGGAATAGCTGCCCTCAAAAAATCCTATCAGTCCAGAAACGGCTTCTTTGCGGGTCACTCTAGTTAAAAAGCCCAAACTACCTGTATGCATGCCCAATACAGGAACCGCATGGTCTTTAAGGTAATGGATGGTCTCTAAAAAAGTCCCATCTCCACCTACACTGATTATCAATTCTACATCTGGTTGTAAAGATAATTGCTCTAGGTCGAAAACGGGCAATTGGTTCAACGCAACTGTAGATGTAGGGAGTAAAGCTGCGAAAAGAGTAGACACGATTACACGCTTTTGGTATGCTTCTGCTAAAGAAAGGAGCTGCTCTAAAAATGCTAGGCTAGCTGGACAAACTTTTCTGCTATGTATAGCAATCGACATATAGCTTTTATTAAAAACCTTAATACCACATCACAATAATCCCCAAACTTACCTTAATAATATGAATGCAGCTAATGTTTTTTAAATATGGGGCATACAAAATAGACCATTTACCGTTTATCCAATGGATAAAAACATAACAATAAGTCGCTTAATCGAGAAGCTATTCTAACACAGGGGATTAAATGGACCGTGGGCATTTGCCACCGATCATAGCCGCCGATAAAAAGTTAACACCATGGAAACAAATGCTCATTAAAATGATATTTTATTTAACAGTCAATAAAATATACAACTTAAGTTGACACCATTTTCCAACCAATTAGCAAGTTATATATTTTTAATGCATATTTATTTTTTTCTTATGCATTAATATTTAGATATCTGTATCTGTTCACGATACTGGTTAATAATGAATTTATCCCACTTTTTTCTTGATAAAAAAGTGGACAAAAATCAAGCCCTCGGCAAAAAGTCGCTAAAAGTGCCATCTTACAGATAAAAAAAACAGAAAGCGCCCCCTTTGGGGGCTTCAAAGGAAACTGTTTTTCCAGATGATCTGTAAAATAACACTTTCTAAAAAGCGACTTTTTACAGGGGCGTTTTTTTTGAGGCAAAAAAACAATGACTGGAACAGATACCTACTATTCTCTTATAATAATATATAGATCTTCTTTCTCGCGTTTCATATAATATTTTTCACGAGCAAACTTTTCTAAGCAATCAATATTATGCATAAGCTCTTTTTTTTCTTTCTTAATCTGCTTAATCTGTAGATTATACTTGATCACATCTGTTTGCAAGTTTTGACAAAGCTGGTACAGCCTATGCTGTACAAACAGATTCTGATCATCCAAAAAAAACATCCATACAGCAAACAAAATGGTTGCAATACAATAGGGATCTAACCACACTTTTTTAAAAAGTCGCATTTTACTTTTATGATAGGTAGCGTGTTCATTATACGCCATCCCCTTTTTCTGCTGCATCTTCTGGCTCACTGTTGACCAGAGTTTTACAAAAATCTATAAGCGCTAGATAGGTTGCTGCTCGTCCATTATGAATGGATTTTTCTAACGTCTCACGATCATCTCGATCTATATAACGATCAAATCGGGTCATATAATGCTGTTAAATGGCAGCCGATAGCCGCTTGAAACTTACAACCAACGCTTCCGTTTCAGAACCCTCTAAAGGGTGAATGTCTTTCATAAATAGAAGTTCCATAATGGCTACCCTCAGGTCATCTAATGCCTCAGGCGCC
The DNA here is from genome assembly GCF_025215055.1 of Candidatus Cardinium sp. TP. Classification (GTDB taxonomy): domain Bacteria; phylum Bacteroidota; class Bacteroidia; order Cytophagales; family Amoebophilaceae; genus Cardinium. Next base: position 36,681 of record NZ_JANAVR010000006.1, on the reverse strand, counting down.
TCTTGTAGTTCACGATGTTCAACGGCTGTACAAAATATACGAATAAGTCAATAAATAGCCAATAAACTTGCTCCCACTCTTTTTTTTGATCTGAAGAAAGCTGCGCAGGCAACAGGTGAGGCGCAGCACCTATCCTTTTTAGGAAACGTTCGTAAAACAAACCCTCCTTTAAAAAAGTAAAAATTTTCTCTTTGACGCTTGGCTCGAACGTTTGTGCATAGGATGCAATATCAGATAACTGACCTATCCCTTGTGCAACAGATAGATGCGTAGAACACTTAGCTGGACAACCGCTTTGTAGTATACAACACAATAGGAAGATACTGGTAATGCTAATGAAGGCAAGCATAATGGATGGTGTTTTGATTGATAGCATCAATATTGCAAATGTAGAAAAAGAACTGCACAAATACAATCGCTCCTTTGCATAACCATACAATAGTCCGCATACAGCTGGAAGGCAGTAAATCACCCGGAAGAGCAGAAAATATCGCGGTATGATTTTTGATCACAATGTTTCACAAGGAGGTAGGTTTACAACATAGCCATAACGCTGCATGGATAGATCATAGCGGGAAAAACATAGACTTAACCCGCTACGCAGGCTTTAAAACAAATTTTTTGCTCATCTGCTAAGCTGCTTCGGAGACGCTACCGTTAATGTACATATCGATCTATGGGATCTCTATCCAAAGGATCCGATTCGGTCAAGAAAGGCTCACATAGATTGAGTAGATCCTGCTCCTATGCGCTTCTAAGCATGCCTCACACATTCCCTAAAAAAGCCTACTACAAAATAGATAGGTTAGCTGCTTGTGAAACCAGCTGATGCTTAAGACGCGACGCAAAAAATACAAGATAAATAGTGTACTATTCTTTAGCGGCCTCAGCCACTACTTCTTGTGCAACAACCGCACTTTCTTGCACCACATCCGTACTACCCTTCCTTCTCCTTCGTCGCACAGTTTTAACCGGTTTGACTTCTTTTGTATAGATATCGTTGTAATCCACTAATTCAATCATGCACATAGCCGCATTGTCTCCCGCACGATTGGCCAACTTAATAATGCGTGTATAGCCACCGAAACGTTGCTGAATTTTTTCAGCAATATGATTAAAGAGCTCTTTTACAGGCTCTTTATCTTGAAAGTGAGAAAAAACTATTCTTCTAGAATGCGTAGTATCCTGCTTGGCTCTGGTAAGAATAGGCTCAATAAATGAACGCAATACCTTCCCTTTCGCTAAAGTAGTAACGATACGCTTATGCATAATGAGCGACTTAGCTAAATTCATAAGTAATGCTTTCCTATGACCTGCAGGCCTACCCAACCGATTAATTTTATTTCTATGTCTCATTGGTTTATAATAAGAAGTCTAATAGCTACTCTACGACACAGCTTTAAATAAAAACTATACTTTCTGCAAAACTCGCTTATGCTGAGGAATTTGTAGGAGACACGGAGCGCAAAAACCGGAGCGTACTATATATACGTAAGCATTTGAGCACCGGATCGACAAGCAAGCTACCAGCAGAAGTAGTATTTAGCAGAAAGTCTACTACCCCTCCAACTTATACCTAGATAGATCCATACCAATTTTCAAATTCTTTTCTGCCAAAAGTTGATCGATCTCATCACGTGACTTACGACCAAAATTTCTAAACTTCATGGTATCAAAATCTTTCACTGTTACAAGATCTTCTAAAGTCTCAATGCCTGCTGATTTAAGACAATTTAACACACGAGAAGAACACTTCAACTCACTAATATGGGTTTTGAGATTCCTTTGCATGGCTACTGTTTCCTCATCTAACATCTGAACCGCTTCATCTTCAGGTGATTGCAGAACAATTTCCTTACCAGATAACAAATTAAGATGTTGAATCATTAACTTAGCCGCTTGCCGAATGCTCTCCTCGGGAGTAATCGAACCATCTGTTCTTATTTCAAAGGTCAATTGCTCATAATCTGTACGCTGTCCGACACGCATATTTTCCACACGATATTGTACACTTACAATAGGGGAAAAGATAGCGTCAATAGGAATAAGATCTAAGACTGGTTCTTTGGATTTATTCTCCTCAGCTGAGAGATAGCCCCTATACTTGACTATACGCAGCTCTATATCAAAACTGGCAGATACATCAAGCCTGCAAATCAGTAGATCTGGATTTAAAACCTCGAAAAAAGGGGTAGCTTTGGCAATATCACCTGCACGAAATTCAGATTTATTCACCCGAACCGAAATGATCGAATCACCGCCTTCTGCGATTTTTTTTAAACGGACCTGCTTGAGATTTAAAATAATCTCTACTAGATCTTCTTGTACACCTTCAATAGTAGAAAACTCATGATGGACACCAGGAATTTTAATGGAAACAATAGCATACCCTTCTAGAGAAGATAACAATACCCGCCTCAGTGTATTACCAATAGTAGTACCATATCCTTTTTCAAGGGGGCGAAAACTAAAAATGCCATACAAGGGATCAACTTTCTCTACAAATATCCGCTCGGGCATTTGAAATGCTAATGACGACATATAGAATCTTTATTTGATTTAAAAAAGCAACAATAGAAGCACTATTTAGAATGGAGCTCCACAATGCTTCGCTCATTAATTTCTTCTGGTATTTCAGAACGCTGCGGAAAAGCAAGAAACTTACCTACCATCAATGATGCATCCCATTCCAACCAACTATATTTACTAGATGGATGCGCTGCTACATTATGCACAATCAAAGCCATTTTTTCCGCCTTCTTAGCAATACCTATAATTTCTCCAGGTTTTAAGGTATAGGAAGGAATATCCACTAGGGATCCATTCACAGTAATGTGCCCATGGGATACCATCTGCCTAGCCTCCCTGCGCGTAGCAGCAATACCTAGCCTATAAACGGTATTATCTAAACGAGCTTCTAAACGCTGAAGGATTACTTCACCTGTAATGCCTTTGCTTTTAGCAGCTTTTTCACAAAGGTTCTTAAACTGACGCTGCAATAAGCCATAGGTATACTTCGCTTTTTGCTGCTCTACCAATTGAAGTCCAAACTGAGAACGCCTTTTACGCCTTTTACCATGTTGCCCTGGCGGATAATTTTTTCTTTGTAATACCTTACTCACAGAGGAACCAAATATCGGACTATTGTATCTTCTTGCAACTTTGGCTTTTGGACCACGATATCTTGCCATACGCTATATTTTTTTCTAATATATCTAATATAAATTAGTAAGTTCTGTCTATATTATGGGCGCCTACGCTTAGGTGGCCGACAACCATTGTGCGGAAGAGGCGTAACATCTCTAATAGACATTACCTCTACAGAATGCTCTTGAAGGGTGCGAATGGCTGACTCACGCCCAATGCCTGGGCCGTGTACAAATACATTCACCCGCCGTAAACCCAGTTCATAAGCAGTTTTTGCACAGTCGGCTGATGCCATTTGAGCAGCATATGGCGTGTTTTTCTTAGACCCCTTAAAGCCCATCTTACCGGAAGAAGACCAAGCAATAACCTCACCAGCCTCATTGGTAATCGAAATAATAAGGTTATTAAAAGTAGCTTGAATATGGGCCTGCCCCTCTTTACCAACCTTTACAACCCTTTTTTTAACTTTATTTTTTCCCGTATTTTTCATAGTAATTTTCTATAGACGCTCTTTCCAAGCAAGGAAAAGCATAGACTAATAAAAGACAACCCTTATTTGGTAGCTTTCTTTTTATTTGCAATAGTTTTAGGCTTTCCTTTACGCGTTCTAGCATTGGTTTTGGTCCGCTGACCACGAACCGGCAACCCCATTTGATGCCTATGGCCCCTATAACACTTAATCTCAACCAATCGCTTAATATTCAATCGAATCTCTGATTTTAAGTCTCCTTCTATTTTATAGACACCACGAATAGCAGTTCTGATGGCTTTTAATTCATCATCCGTCCAAGTGGCTACACGGCGATCTTTATCCATTTGAACGGCTTCAAGAATTTTATTTGCAGAGCTTCTGCCAATCCCATATATATATGTTAGCGCAATCTCTCCTCGCTTATTATCTGGAATGTCTACACCTAATACCCTAGCCATATTCTACCCTTGTCTTTGTTTAAATTTAGGCTGCTTCTTATTGATCACATATAATACACCTTTGCGACGTACAATCTTGCAATCAGCGCTTCTTTTTCTAACAGATGTTTTAACTTTCATAATTAAGGCAACTATTCGGTTGTTTTGTATCTGTGCACTATCCTGGCTTGCGTTAAATCATAAGGTGTTAGCTCCATCCTAACGGAATCGCCAGGAAGAATCCTAATATAGTTTTTACGCATCTTCCCAGAAATATGGGCCCTAACGATATGGCCATTTTTAAGCGCAACCTTGAATACCGCATTTGGTAATGCCTCTTGTACTATTCCACCCTGTTCAATAGGAGGTATCTTAGCCATACTGTTTTAATCCTACTTTATCTTATCTTGGTTCTTTTATCCCCCTACACTGACCAAATCCTTCCTACCCTACCCTACACAAAAGGCCACCCGGGGCTAATATACTAAATTTATTGCGAATAGCAGTAGCCTTCTTTCAAAAGACTACTAAAAAATCAATTCAGCCTCGCCCCTTTGTTAATAATAACTTCATATCGACGCATCAACAAATAACTTTCAATTTGTTGAAGGGTTTCTAACATGGAACTAACCATAATTAACAAAGAAGTTCCGCCGTAGAATCTAGAAAAAGGCAAACTTAAACCAGCCATACAGGCAAAAGCAGGTAAAATAGCAATCACGGCTAAGAAAATAGCACCTGGCAAGGTAATCTTATCCAACACACCATCTAAAAAACGGGCAGTGGCATTGCCAGAGGTCACACCAGGAATAAAACTACCCGCTCGCTTCATATCTTCTGCTATTTGAACAGGATTAACGGTAATAGCGGTATAAAAAAAAGTAAAAACAATAATAAAAAAGGCAAACAAAAGGTTAAACAGCCAACTGGTAAAATCTTGCAACATGCCACTGACTTGGGCCAACCAAACGAATTTATCCTTCCAAAGGCCTAACAAAAATGAAAGGGCAAAAATCAACAGGTTGGCAAATATAATGGGCATGACACCTGCGCTATTGAGCTTAAAGGGTATATATTGACGCTGCCCTCCATATATTGTACTGGTACTCAATTGCTTTGCATACTGAATAGGGACCCTACGTGTAGCTTGCGTAAAAGCAACTAACGTAAGTACAATTAAAAACAATACGAGTAATTCAAAGACAAATAAAAACATAGATCTACTGCCACGGTGCACGGCTTCCTGGTATAAAGCAGAGGGCAAAGAAGAGACAATACCCACCATCATCAACATGGTTACCCCATTGCCAATGCCCTTATCTGTAATTTTTTCTCCTAACCACATACAAAATAGGGCGCCTGCGGTCAAAATAATAATAGAAATAAAAATAAAAAGCGTACGCCCTATGGAGACATTGCCACTTCCTGTAGCAATGAATAAATATTGAAAAGACTGAAAGATAGCAATAACAACGGTAAGTATGCGAGAAATTTGCGCAATTTTACGCTTACCCATCTCGCCTTCACGTTGTATCTTTTGAATTTTTGGCCAAGCAATGGACAAAAGCTGCATGATAATAGAAGCAGAAATATAAGGCGTAACCCCCACTGAAAAAACAGAAACTTGACTCAATGAACCGCCTAAAAAACTATCAAGTAAACCAAAGACCCGCTTGGCACTACCAGAAATTTGCGCTACATCTATACCTGGCAAAGCAATAATACTACCTATACGGAAAAGGATCAAAAAGAATAAGGTATTCCTTATACGAAGGCTAAGTTCTTTGATCAAAAATATATCCTTAATAACCTTAAATAACTTATTCATATATAGGCAATATAGTAACTTCTCCACCAAGGTTTTGGATAGCTTGTAAAGCAGCAGCTGAACAACGATGCGCAGCAACAACAAGCTTAAGCGTCAACTGCCCATCTCCTAATATTTTATACCTTTCACGTTTGCCGATTACGTTATGCTTGCGCAAGAAAATAGGATCTATACAAGTAACCTGGTATTTATCGGCCAATGCTTGCAAAGTAGAAAGATTCAAAGGGGTAAACTCGATACGACTAGGACATTTAAACCCATACATAGGAATACGCCTTTGCAAGGGTTGCTGACCACCTTCAAACCCAACTTTTCTCTTATAACCAGATCTAGATTGCGCACCATTATGCCCACGGGTAGCGGTGCCTCCCTTACCAGAACCTTGCCCTCTACCGATGCGTTTTTTACGATGTAAAGCACCGACGGCTGGTTTAAGTGTATGTAATTCCATAAGCCATTATATCTTTTCTGTAACTACTAAATGGTTGACTTTGCTTACCATACCCCAGATTTGAGGCGTAGCTTCAACCACAACACGTTTATTGATGCGACCCAATCCAAGTGCCTTGATGGTAGCCTTTTGGGATTTAGGCCGTTTGATTAAACTACGTACCTGAGTAATTTTAATTTTTTCCATAACAACCTTATCCATTAAAGACTTTATCTAAAGAGATGCCACGCTGCTTGGCAATGGTCAAAGGATCCCGCAGCTGCAATAGGGCCTTAAAAGTCGCCTTGACCACATTATGCGGATTAGAAGAACCTTGAGACTTAGACAAAACGTTCTTAATGCCCACACTTTCCAAAACGATGCGCACGCCGCCACCGGCAATTACACCGGTACCAGAGGCTGCTGGCTTAAGCAACACATGGCCACCACCATATTTACCAACCGCACCATGTGGAATGGTATCTCGTAAAATAGGGACTTTAATAAGATTACGCTTAGCTTCTTCTACCCCCTTTGCAATCGCATCGGTTAACTCTTTTGCTTTACCCAGTCCATAACCTACTACACCATCACCATTCCCTACTACCACCACTGCAGAAGAACTAAATCTCCGCCCTCCTTCCACCACCTTGGTAACACGATTAATGGCAACTACCCTTTCTTCAAGATTATAGTCACTGGCCCTGAGTTTTTTACCACCTAATATCATATTGACTAAAATTTAAGACCTTGTGCGCGTGCACCTTCTGCCAAGGCTTTGACCTTTCCATGGTAAATATACCCCGAACGATCAAATACAATGGCTGTAATACCCTTGGCGATTGCTTGTTCAGCAATTGCTTTTCCTAGTTCCAATGCTCCAGCAACATTATTTTTACTAATCTTTAACTTATATAAAGAAGAAGAGAGCAATGTTTCGCCTGTGTCATCATTAATCAACTGTGCATACATAGAGGTATTACTCTTAAAAAGAGAGAGACGCGGCTGCGTGAGCGTTCCATGCAAACGCTTTCTAATTCTTTTTCTAACTTTAAGTCTCCTTTCTACCTTTTTATCCTTTATTTTCATCTTTTCTACTGGATACTAAATCGTTCAAATATGCGCTACTTTTTAGTAGACTTACCAACCTTACGTCGAACTTGCTCACCTAAGAATCTAACGCCCTTCCCTTTATAAGGCTCCACCTTCCTTAAAGAACGAATTTTAGCAGCTACTTGACCAAGTAGTTGCTTATCTATACATTCCAAGTGGACCAATGGACTCTTCCCTTTAGGCAGTTCAGCAGTAGCCGTTACTTCTTCTGGTAAAACCAGAACAATATCATGGGAATAACCTAAGCTTAGCTCGAGCAATTTACCTTGGACACTGGCTTTGTAGCCAACCCCCACCAATTCTAAGGTAGACTTAAACCCAACACTTACCCCTACAACCATATTATGAATCAAAGCCCTATAAAGACCATAAAGTGCCTTAGATTTTTTAAGATCAACGGGCATGATTTTAACGAATGTTTCGGCAATTTCAACCGTAATGGTTGGATCAACTTGCTGACGTAAGATGCCTTTCGCACCTTTAACTTCCACAATCCCTCCATCTATTGTGGATACAACCACGCCGGATGGCACATGAATGGGCTGCTTTCCTATTCTTGACATTTTTCCTAAGTTTAGTAAACATAACAAAGCACCTCACCACCCACATGGGTTTTTCGGGCCTCTTTATCGGTCATAATACCTTTAGAGGTGGACAATATGGCGATACCCAATCCATTAATGACACTAGGCATAGCAGCTACAGTGGCATACTTACGCAAACCTGGTTTGCTTACACGCTGCAACTTTACAATAGCAGATTGTTTGGTAAAAACATCATACTTGAGGGCAATTTTAATAATAGGCTGGACACTATTGGGCCTAGACACCACCTTATAGCCCCGAATATATCCTTTTTCTTGCAAGACTTCTGTAAGCTTCGTCTTTGTTTTTGAAGCAGGGATTTCTACAATGCTATGGTTGGCATGAATAGCATTTCTGATCCTAGTAAGATAATCAGCTATTGGATCTGTAGTCATAGTAGTTATACATTAACATAATAATAAAAACAGGTATACATTAAACCTTTTTTGCAACTCGATTGGTAATGGACAGTTTAAAACCTGTGGATGTGCCTCAAATAGAACATGCTGCGGTGCTCTACTGCACTGCTCTTAAAAATTGCGCACCAAAACCGCTTTCGAAAAAGGTCCATTATAGCTAGAAGATTACCAACTTGCTTTACGGATACCTGGTAATTTCCCCTCTAAAGCCCATTGTCTAAATACGAGTCGGGAAACGCCAAATTTTCTAATATACCCACGACCTCTACCGGTTATATTGCACCTATTACGCAACCGCACAGGAGAAGCATTCTTAGGCAGCTTATCTAGCGCCATATAGTCACCTTGTGCCTTTAACATAACCCTCTTGGCAGCATATTTTGCTACCAAACGTCTTCTTTTCCTATCCCTTGCTTTAACTGATTCTTTTGCCATAACCTTTTCAATTAATCTTGCTCCACATTAAAGGGCATCCCTAAAGCTTTCAAGAGCTGAAATGCGGCTTCATTGCTTGGGGCAGTTGTCACAAAAGTTACATTCATACCATTGATCTTGAACACCTTATCAATACTAATTTCTGGGAATATGATTTGCTCTTGAATACCGACATTGTAGTTGCCCTTGCCATCAAATCCAGTGGTACGCAACCCCCAAAAATTTCTAATCCTGGGCAATGCAATAGAGATAAAACGATCCAAAAACTCATACATCATGCGCCCACGTAAAGTTACTTTTACACCAATAGGCATACCGAGCCTAAGCTTAAAATTAGAGACGGACCTTTTTGCACGCGTACGGACAGCACACTGCCCAGTAATAGCGGTTAATTCTTCTATTCCAAGCTCAATCAATCTTTTATTGGATACGCCATCACCTAATCCTTGGTTGATACATATCTTATGCAATCTAGGCACTTGCATAGGAGACTTATACCCAAATAGCATTTTAAGCGCGGGAATAACTTCTACAAAATATTTTTCTTGTAATCTAGGCTTACACATTTTTTATAAAATTTCCTGTTTTTTTAGCGTACCGCTGGAGCTTACCAACTTCATTATGTTTTCTTCCCACACGAGTAGCTTCCCCACTGGCCGGGTCAATTAACATGAGATTACTGATATGGATAGGAGATGGCTGCCTCTGGATGGTCCCTTTAGGATTTGAAGCAGAAGGCTTTACATGTCTGGCTACTATATTCATACCATCGACAATGGCACGATATACTTTGGGAAACACCTTTAAAACAGTCCCCTGTTCATTTCTATGTCTACCTGCCAAGATTTTCACACGATCGCCTCTTCGAATGTGCACCTTGAGGTGTTTTTTTATTGTTGTCTTCATGCCTTATAGTACTTCATCAGCTAAAGAAGCTATTTTCATAAACTTCTTGTCTCGAACCTCCCTGGCAACTGGCCCAAAAACACCCGTTCCCTTGGGTTCATTATTATTTTCAATTAAAACAATGGCATTGTCTTCAAAGCGAATATAAGAACCATCTTTACGCCTTAGTTCCTTTCGGGTACGCACCACTACGGCTTTAGAGATGGTGCCCTTTTTAAGGGTACTAGAAGGGTTAGCCGTTTTTACGGTTACTACAATTTTATCACCCACATGGGCATATCGCCTACGCGTTCCACCTAAAACACGAATACAAAGGGCAGTCTTTGCGCCACTATTATCGGCTACTTTGAGTATTGATTCCTGTTGTATCATCTTTATTTAGCTCTTTCTATGATTTCAACCAACCTCCATCGCTTTTTTTTACTTAAAGGACGGGTCTCCATAATCCTTACCAGATCACCAATACTACAACTATTTTCCTCGTCATGGGCCATAAATTTAGTGGCTGTCTTGACAAACTTACCATATACAGGGTGTATGGATTTGGTATCCATTACAACGGTTATGGTCTTATGGGACTTATTACTGGTAACCCTTCCTATCTTTTCTTTTCTTCTATTTCTCAGCATGGTGATTACAATTCTGATGGTTGCCCGAGGCAACTATTCTGAGCTGTTTTTAGTCTTGCAATAGATTTTCTCGTTTGCCTAATTTTCATAGGATTCTCAATGGGAGAAACCGAATGAGCAAATCTTAGCTTTACTAAGTAATCCAACTCTTCCTTTAGCTTATCGTTGCATTCTTCAGAAGAAAGTAACTGAATATCTTTATACTTCATTTTAAAACCTTATTAGACTTCCTTGAATATTCAACTAAAATAATAGCCTACAACCTTCACATCCCATATGACCTACAACCTCTATGCGGCTGGATAGTAATCTCTTCGGACTACAAAATTTGCCTTAATAGGCAATTTATGGATAGCAAGACGCATGGCACGCTCTGCTACTTCCCTAGACACACCATCTAACTCAAATAGAATTCTACCAGGCTTAACAATCGCTACAAAACAATCTGGAGCGCCTTTACCCTTACCCATTCTTACTTCAGCCGGCTTTTTAGTAAGCGACTTATCTGGAAATATTCTATTCCAAACCTGCCCTTGCCGTTTCATTTCTCTTGTAATGGCAATACGCATGGCCTCTATCTGCCGAGCTGTAATATAGGAAGGCTCTAGTGCCTTCAGCCCAAAGGTACCAAATTCTAATGAATTTCCCTTCATGGATAAGCCTTTTATTCGCCCCTTCTGCGTTTTTCTGTAACGTACTCTTTTTGGTTGTAACATTTTAATTGTTCAATAAAAAAGTTGATATCGCTAACCTCTTCTCAAAACGCTACTACTGCTGGTGATTTGCACGTTGATCCAGTGCCTAAACCCACAGATACGTCTCGCACGCTGTGGTTTTTTACCTGGTGTCTTCTATAAATTCCTCAGCACAAAGGCGTTTCAAAAGAAGGCTATGTAATGAAGCCCAGCTATTTCCGCTCTCTCGAAGGCGCCATGGTCTTCTCCCCTATCCTACTTACTTTGCCTGTTGAACGCTGTGCATGATGCGCTGCAACATCACCCCTAGAAATCCAAACTTTAATACCTATTCTACCATAAATGGTATGGGCCTCGAGCGCAGTATAATCTATGTCATTACGCAGTGTATGGAGTGGCACAGAACCTTCCTTAAATTCGTCTGACCTAGCCATTTCAGCACCATCTAATCTACCGGAAACCTTAATCTTAACGCCTTGCGCACCTGCACGGACCACGGCAGCAATGGCTTGCTTGACCACACGCTTATAAGGCATACGGCCTCTAATCTGTTGTGCAATTTGTAAGGCGACCAACTTAGCTTCTAAATCTGGTCTTTTTACCTCAACAATATTCAACTCAACTTCCTTTTTAGTGAGCTTTTTCAACTCCTCTTTTACCTTATCGACTTCTGTACCTGACTTGCCAATTACAATGCCTGGGCGAGCCGTTCGAATGGTAACGGTAATTTTCTTACCCGCACGTTCTATAAGGATTCTAGCAACACTTGCTTTGGCCATTCGAACATCTAGATAAGCGCGTATCTTTTCATCCTCCATTAACTTTTCTGCATAAGAGGCCTTTGATGCAAACCAACTAGAATCTGGCTTTCGGATGAACCCAACTCTAAAGCCGACGGGATTAACTTTTTGACCCATTGTAGTATTATTTCGTCTATAGTATGGTTACGTTTTTGTACTGGACACCACCTCATGTGGCACATCAGCAACACTTGCTGCGCTATCTACCACAATAACAACATGGCTAGATCTTTTTCTAATCCTGTGCGCTACACCCCTTGGTGCAGGCATAATTCTTTTGAGCATACCTGCCCGATCAACCGTTATCCGCTTTACAAAAATTGGCTCCTCTGCTAAAGAGGTAGCATGGCTATTTTGCCAATTTGAAATAGCAGAAAGCAAAAGTTTTCTAAGTTGCACAGCAGCCTGCTGTGGTTTATTCTGTAAAATAGCCAATGACATAGCTACGCTCTTACCTCTAATAAGCGCTGCTAAAAGTCCAATCTTACGCGCAGATATAGGTAGTTTTTTTAACTTTGCGGTTGCCTCCATGGTTCAAATTATCTCTTTTTAGACGTATGGCCTTTAAATTTTTTTGACAAGGCAAACTCACCGACCTTATGGCTTACCATTGACTCTGTAATAAAAACAGGAATAAATTTATGCCCATTATGGACCGCAAGGGTATGGCCCACAAAATCTGGCGTAATAGTGGACCGCCTAGACCAGGTTTTTACTACCGTTTTCTTACCGGATTCATTGAGGATCTCTATCTTACGTTGTAGATGATGCGCCACATAGGGTCCCTTTTTTATAGATCTACCCATTATTTTTTCTTTTTACTAATAATCAGTCTAGTAGAATATTTATTACGATTTCGGGTCTTTTTACCTTTTGTATACAACCCTTTAGCAGACCTAGGATGTCCTCCAGAGGCCTTACCTTCGCCACCACCCATTGGATGATCAACAGGGTTCATTACAACAGCCCGAACACGCGGTCTTTTACCCAACCAACGGCTTCTACCTGCTTTAGCAATGGTCACATTACCATGGTCGCTATTGGAAACGGATCCAATCGTAGCCATACAATGTGCGAATACCAAACGCCTTTCACCAGAAGGCAACTTAATGGTCACATATTTACCGCTTTTAGAAAGTAGTTGTGCATAAGACCCCGCACTTCTGGCTAATGCCGCCCCACGCCCAGGCGCAAGTTCAATATTATGAATAATTGTTCCCAGTGGGATATCTTTCATTTCCATAGCATGACCTGGCTCTATTGAGGCATTTGAACCTGCTACAACCTTAGCCCCCACCTTAAGCCCTTCCGGTGCTATAATATAACTTTTTTCACCATCTACATAATGCAATAGGGCAATGTAGGCGGTACGCATAGGGTCATACTCAATGGAATGGACAAAGGCAGGAATTTCCAACTTCCTTCTTTTAAAATCAATAAGACGGGCACGTCGCTTATGCCCACCACCCCTATGTGGAACGGTAATTCTACCGCGGTTATTCCGACCACCCGTCCGCTTGGCCTTCACTAAGAGTGACTTCTCCGGTTTACGCGTAGTAATAACGGTAGAGAAATCTGGCGCTATTCTAAAACGCTGACCGGGCGTGGTTGGATTAAGTTTCTTTAATGGCATAACTAGATCAACTAACAGCTATAAAATTCAATACAAAAGGCTAGAAATTACTATAAAAATCTATCGCATCCCCTTCCTTAAGTGTTACAAGTACTTTCTTATAAGAAGGTTTTTTTCCCTTCATTATGAAGGATTTGGTATGCCGCGTGATAGATTTACCAGCATAACGCATGGTATTAATTTTTTCCACTGTAACGCCATAAAAACGTTCAATTTCTTTTTGTATCTGGTACTTATTCGCACGGTCATCTACGATTAGACCATATACACCATGCTTATTAAGGGCGGATACTTTCTCGGTTACCAAAGGTTTCTTTAGGATATTCATCTGTTATTGTTATGGTCTCAATTTTTCTACTATAGGCGCTATAGCACTCTCCATAATCAACAATCGTTTTGCCTGCATCAGGTCATAGGTATTGACATGATCGACACAAAGCACTTTTGTTTGTTTGACATTCCTACTGGATAGTACAATATTTTTGTCTACGTTAGGCAAGATCAACAAGGTCTTTTTATCAGAAAAAGACAAGCTTTGCAACATACCTAAATAGTTTTTTGTTTTTGGCGTATCAAAAGAAAAAGACTCTAAAACGGAAATATGACTTGCTTGAGCTTTATAGGCAAATGCAGACTTTCTGGCTAACTTTTTTACTTTACGGTTCAATTTAAAGCTATAATCCCTTGGCTTTGGACCAAAAATACGCCCCCCTCCTCTGAATAGGGGCGATTTGACGTCACCAGCTCTAGCTGTACCCGTACCTTTTTGCCTTTTAATTTTTCTTCTAGATCCACTTACTGCACCACGCTCTTTTGACTGATGCGTCCCCTGACGCCCACCTGCTAAGATGGATTTGACGTCTAAATAAATGGCATGATCGTTTGGATCAATACCAAAAACCTCCTCTGGCAATACAACAGAACGGCCTGCCTCCTCCCCTGTATATTTTAATACTGATAGGTTCATTTTATTTCTCCAAAATTACATAACCATTATTGGCACCAGGTACTGCCCCATGGATCACGATCAGATCTTTCTCTGGCAACACCTTGACTACCTGAAGATTTGACACCTTAACCCTATGGCCTCCTGTTCTTCCAGCCATACGCATTCCCTTGAATACACGAGATGGAAAAGAAGCCGCACCAACAGAACCAGGCGCCCTTTCTCTATTGTGTTGACCATGAGAACGACCACCAACACCACTAAAACCATGCCGCTTGACCACACCCTGGAAACCCTTACCTTTGGAGCTACCCACCACATCTATAAACTCGCCCTCGACAAACACATCTTCTATACGAATCACCTGGCCCAATGTAACCTGCTGCAAGCGCTCCTCATCCTCACATCTAAACTCAACCAGTTTATGCTTGGGCGTAGTAGAAGCCTTAGCAAAGTGACCCATGAGGGGTTTGATGGTATTTTTTTCTTTTTTATCGCCATAAGACAACTGAATAGCCCGATAGCCATCTATAGACTTTGTCCTAATCTGTGTCACCACACAAGGACCGCCTTGAATAACGGTGCATGCCTTCTTTTGACCTTTATTATCATAAAGACTGGTCATCCCAATCTTTTTCCCTATGATTCCAATCATGACTTATCATTAACCATACCCACTCCATCGCTCCAAAACTAGCCAAAACAACCAGAAAGGATTATATAGCGAGAGGGCAAATTTAAATAAAAATCTAAGCAGGATCAAGTGACCCGCCTTAAAACCCCACTACATCTAGGATGCGCGTGATCCAAAGATATGAAAATTAACGAATAAAGAAAAATACCCACTCCATTAAGGATGGTCCTTTCACTTTTTGATAGACCAAGCTGTAGACAAAATAGTCAACTCTGATGCAAAAAGCTGTTATAAGCCTACCCTACAAGCTGATTTTACAGCTTGTAGGGTAGACTTACTAAGCGCAATTGAACATTGAGCGTTCTGTCAATAGCGTCAACTTAAGGAATATCTATTCTAACAGAGAGATAGAAATGGCTCATGCGTATACGCCGCTGCTCATGTCCGCCAATAAAAAGTTGGCACACAGTAAAAATAATGAAACGAACGGTTGTTTCAGCGGGAAAAACAGAAACCGCCCACTGCGTGGGCTTTAAAGGAAACTGTTTTTCTAATCCGCTGCACAACCGTTCATTTAAAGATTACAAGTTTACTGAAGCGCCAACTTTTTTTATCGGCGGATCTATGCGCCTTAACTTGACAAAATAGCAGCAAATATATCTATTCAATTCACTGGTTTTTATGTAAAAAGCAAAACGCACCTGAAAAATGACACTTTCTATACCGCTACTTTTTACAGGGGCGGTTTTTTTGACAAAAAAAAACATCGCGCTGAACACATAGTTAAAATTTTAAGAAGCAAAAATTATAGGCCATTAAACATTAGCTTGGACCTTCCTACAGCATAGCCTCTAAATAACCTTCTGGAAGCTGTACGGTAACCTTTTTGTCTACTTCGTTCACGTTAACCAGAAAGGGCTGGCCATAGGGAATTAGCAATTCCTTTTCATGATGGTTAACTGCCATCATATATTGGTCTCGGAGGCAGTATACCGCTTGTATAGTGCCAAGCTGGCCCAATACCACCTCCTCCACTAGACCATCTACCAAGCTATAAGGGAGCGTAGCTTTTATCCATTTAGGCTTAAGCGCTATAGGCAAAAATAGAGGTAGATTGCGTAGGGCGTACGCGTCTGTTTTGGATTGAATAAGATCCAATTGTACAATTGTTTTAGCCTCTGTAACGGTAATATGTTTAATGCAATAAGGTACTTTTGAATGGTCTATCTCTACAAAAAGCGCCGGGAGTCTGACGAGTTCGGCAGAGGACAACGGATATAAAAATGAAGCGATTAGACCACCATTGATTCCAATGGGCTTTTTAAATGAACCAATTTGGAAATATTGTTCATCTTGAATGGATGCGTAAAAAAGTTCTATGGGATATAAAGACATAACTACAAGTAATTTCCATCACATTTTTTGCTTGATCAAAAAACAAACACAACAAGTCAAACCTTGGGCAAAAAACAAGCCTATGCCTACTAGGTCAAAAAGCCAGATCCACCCCGAAGCATTTTACATCTAAATGAATTAATTATCACTATACAATGGCTAAACCTAGCCATTTATTCGCGCTTTAACAACTTTTGCTGGTAGAATATGAAGGTGCGATGCCCATAGTGTTTTAACCAGACGCCAACCGTAAAATATAACGCCGGATAAACTTGCCACGCTTGCCCATGTATATTGTTTCAATATTTGATTTATAATAAAAATTTTTATAGCATAAAATTAACCTCAATACGGCAAACAACTTTATGATTAGGTCATTTCTGTTTTAGTAACATAAAAAAACAACTATGTACCATCTTTCTATGGTGTGGGCCTATATGGTGGCCACATTAACTGGGTGTAGCTATCATGCAAAAAACTATATAACATATGGTTCGTGTTCAAGGCAAGAAGAGCGATTGGCATGCTCCTCGAATCCACATTTATGTAAATTGAATGATGCCCGGGAATTTGATGACTTCCTAGAAGGCGTAATAGCCTTTTGGACACGCTGAAGGAATGCTGCCGGAAGATTGATGCATATCAATCAAACTATACGGTTGATAACATTACTAAAATGGATAACGCATTGGGTCATGCACAGCATACAGGCCAGCAACATGACTTGACGGTATGTAATCCAAAAAGGTGTATACATTACCCTAGCATTGCTTTAGATACAATCATAACCTCCAAGCAAAAACAGGCTAAAGCCTTAAGCAGGCTGTCGTGTTATCAACTGATGCAGTCAGAAACAATGCATTCACATAAGCACTTCATTCAGCGGCTTTTATCTGAATCTTCAACTTATTTAATAGATAAATTTATACCTTTCTGGGGTCAATTAGTGGAAGCATTCCTATGCCATGCGCTTCAGGCTAGTGTGGCGCAAGGCACCATTGCACTGCAAGAAGCTAATAGAACCTATCAAAACGGTTATGAAACGCTTAAGGCTGTATACAGTCCAGACAATATAAAGGATGACAAAAACTTTGTTGATACTGAAATAGAAAAGAATAGGCAATATAGCCCTTTAGAACTCATGAAAAAAAATAGAAATATATAGGTTAAAACCTATTAAAAAAATGTATGACAAGGTAAGCATATTGATGCGTAAGATTACATATAATAGCGATACACTTAGAGAAAAGGTCATGGGCAGCCTGACGACGTTCTATCATATTGCCTATGGTTTTGGCATAACTGATCTAGTCGCTATCTTAGGAGCAGAAGATATGGAAATACTGAACATAAAGCTCTCTCTTGCTGATTTTATTGCAGATAATTTTACCAACCTTAATCAAATCAATGAGAAGATCAAGCAGCTTACTACACACTGCGCCACGGCGCTATTCGAACCAGAAGAAACAGAGCCATAAAAAGAAAATTTGACTTGCAGTTATTCAGAGCAATGGCGGGAGCTTAATAGAGATATATTATTGACTATCAAATAAAATATTATTATCTATTTACGTTACTGGTTAATACTAAATTTTAGTATCTGTTCAGGAACTATGTTAATAATGAATTTTATCCCACTTTTTTCTTTATAAAAAAGTGGACAAAAAATCAAGCCCTCGGCAAAAAGTCGCTGAAAGTGACATCTTACAGATGGAAAAATAGCTCGTTTCATTACTTTTACTGTGTGCCAACTTTTTATTGGCGGACATATGCAGCGGCGTATACACATTAGCCATTTCTATCTCTGTGTTAGAATAGATATTCCTTAAGTTGACGCCATTGCCTGAACACATACCTTTTTACATCGTGTGGAGCTGGAGGGAATCGAACCCTCGTCCGAACAAGAAAACCGCAACGCTTTCTACATGCTTAGTCGCTGTTTATTGTCGGCGCAACCAAGGTCAGTAACACACCTAATGTTGCACTTATGCGCGGTTATTGTTTATGCCTCCATCACGCACCTAGCGGCACTAGTTCTATGCACCGATGCCCCTATGCTGATCCCATAGAACAAAAACCAGCGGGACAAATCCCCCTTAATCTATCGATTAAGCAGCCATGCGCATTGTATCTTCGTCTTCTTCTTCATTAAGAGCAAAGAACTTGCGACGGCGAGGATTGATTACAGCTAAGTTGCCGTTTATGCATTGTGTAAGTTTGATAGGAAGAGGTAATACTTACAACACCTCGCATGCTTACATTGGATTTAACCTTCCCGTCAATTCCAGTCAACCCCAATCTGTTTATACGCCTATTGACATAATCTATCTATAAACACTTAAATCTAATACTTTTTATTAGCCCAACCAAAGATCGATTAGACTTCTTTTGAAACGCTACTGCAATACCCAGACAAAAAGCATATCCCTTAGTAAAAAATATCATATAAGATCTTTCTGCCCAGAGCGTTCCAAATCACGCGCTTTAATGGTCTGACGCTTATCATATAGTTTTTTACCACGGGCCAAAGCAATGGCTAACTTCGCAAACCCACGCTGACTGATAAACAATTCTACAGGAATAATGGTCAACCCTTTTGTGTGGGTTTTCAACAACTTTTGTAGTTCTTTTTTCTGCAATAACAACTGACGATCTCGTTTCTCTTCATGGTTATAGATGTTGCCATGGCTATAGGCAGCAATATGCATACCTTTGATCCAAAGAGCCCCTTGGTTAAAGTAACAATAGGCCTCCTGCAGCGATGCTTTACCCATTCGAATGGACTTTATTTCTGTACCTTGCAAAATAAGACCAGCCGTATACCTATCTAAAAAACTATAGGCAAAATGGGCTTGCCTATTCTTAATGCAAACCTGAAATGGGGGGTTCTTACCTGACATAGGCTTAAAAAGAAAATAGTCTGTATAGCTTTTCCAAATGTAAAAAATAAAATTGTAAAAAGAAGACGTACCGTCCAGTCAACTACTGGCCCTTATATCCATAACAGGACAAAAAACAAACTGTAACAGATGATCTAGATAGATCAGTAAAGTATCGATGCGTTGCATCACATTCTATAAAAATTATACTATATTGCAGTAGCGTTTGAAAAAACATTAAAATAGTTTTATATACTATGACACGAAGACCTTGGGTGCAACATTATCCTGCTTCTATACCGGACTCCATCGATACTTCGAGGTATCGTTCATTGGTCCATTTCATGGAAGAAATTTTTGCGCAATATCAAGATTTACCGATGTGTGAAAACATGGGGAAAGTGCTGACCTTTCATGCAATGGATAAGTTGTCTAAATCTTTTGCAGCTTATATCCAGCAATATACCAATTTATCAGTAGGGTCACATGTAGCAGTTCAATTACCGAATCTATTGCAATATCCCATTGCCGTATTGGGTATGCTACGTGCTGGACTAGTAGTAGTAAACATGAATCCACAATACACCCCTTCTGAAATGGCTTATCAGCTTAAAGACGCTGGTGTACGTGCGATCGTGATCTTAGAAAACTTTGCCCACAAACTGGCTGAAATCTTGCCAGATACATCTATTCAAACCATTATTGTTACCAGAGTGGGTGACATGCTTGGCTCCATAAAAGGCAAGGTGCTGAATTTTGCTATCAAACATATCAAAAAACTAGTACCTGCATACAGCTTGCCACACGCCATCTCTTTTAAGGAGGTTTTAGCAAAAGGTAAAAAAGCTATTTTTCGTCCTGTTGGCTTACAATCTTCTGACACGGCTTTTTTACAATACACAGGCGGGACAACAGGTGTATCCAAAGGCGCTGTTCTATCCCATGGGAACCTAACAGCTAATTTCCAACAATTAGAACCTGTAATGCGCCTTTTCTTAAAGGAAAAAGAAGAACGGACCATGATCCCACTACCGCTTTATCATATTTTAGGGTTAGGAAGCCTATTTGCGATGGCCAAGCTGGGTGCAAAATGTTCATTAATTACCAATCCTAGAGACATTCCAAGGTTAATAAAAGAACTACAGAAACGTAAGCCTACTTGTTTAATAGGCATTAATACCTTATTTGAAAAACTATTGGCGCATAAAAATTTTAAAAAACTCAAGCTTACTGCTTTAAAGCTGACGATAGCAGGTGGGATGAAAACGCAAGAAAATGTTAAAAATCAATGGGAAAGCATAACTGGCAGTAAGCTTATGGAAGGGTATGGGCTAACGGAATGTTCACCCGGCATCTCCACTGACATGATCAACGGCCTCCACCATATGCCACTCCCTGGCACATTTGTAATCGTAGCAGACGAAACAGGAAAAGAGGTGCCTTATGGCACTCCTGGTGAATTACTGATCAAGGGTCCTCAACTAACCAAAGCCTATTGGCAAAAACCGACAGAAACAGCAGGCGCCTTTATAAATGGATGGTTTAAAACAGGCGATATAGCCACTATGGATGCCAATGGGTTTGTCTCTATTGTGGACCGCAAAAAAGATATGATTAATATTTCTGGTTTTAATGTATACCCGAATGAAATAGAGCAAACCCTAATAGGTCATCCGAAAGTGCTAGAAGTAGGTGCTATTGGCATCACAGATGTCACCCTAAAGGAAGCGATTAAGGTTTTTATTGTAAAAAAGGACGCAACGCTTACTGCTGAGGAAATTATAGCCTATTGCAAAGCAAAAATGACCCGCTATAAGGTACCTAAATATGTGGAATTTTGTAATAGCTTACCCAAATCACCTATAGGTAAAGTGCTCAGGAGATTATTAAAAGGGTAGAGGGTTTTGTATGCTATATTATTTATTCAAATACCTACACACTAGCTTGCAGTGGCCTGGAACAGGCTTATTTAAGTATATTTCTTTTCGAGCAGCTATAGCTACCCTTAGCTCTTTTACCATTATTTTTCTACTGGGGCAGCGCTTTATAGATGGGTTGCGCAAAAGACAAATTACCGAGCCCAATCGAGCACTAGGGTTTAATGAAGCCAATAAGAAGACAAACACGCCTACTATGGGGGGGATACTGATTATCCTCGCAACTGTGGTACCCACCTGGCTCTTTTCAAAACTGCATAACATATATATCATCCTATTGTTAACTACTACGATTTGGATGGGGCTCGTAGGCTTTTTGGACGACTATATCAAGGTATTTAAAAAACAAAAAAGTGGGTTAAACGGATGGATTAAACTATTAGGCCAAATGACTTTAGGCTGTATCGTAAGTGCTACACTATATCTGCATCAAGACGTAGTCATACGCGAGGTATCGCTCCCCACGCAGGCAATACCTACTCCGCTAGGCGATCCTATAGCCTCTGACTATAATGACATAAAATCTACCAAAACAACCATCCCTTTTTTCAAAGGGAATGAGCTGGATTATGCGCAAATAACAGCTAGCCTATTAGGTAATACATATTACACATGGATCCTCTATATGGTGGTTGTCGCTTTTATTATTGCTGCTGTGTCCAATGGCTCTAATTTAACGGATGGGCTGGATGGATTAACAGCCAGTACTTCTGTAATTGTTGGTACTACTTTAGCTGTGCTTGCTTACTTATCTGGCCACATTATATTTGCTAAATATTTAAATATCATGTATATCCCAAACCTGGGAGAACTGACTATATTTTGTTGTGCATTTGTAGGGTCATGTATGGGGTTTCTTTGGTATAATGCCTATCCTGCGCAAATTTTTATGGGTGATACCGGCAGCTTAACGATCGGTGCCATCATTGCGGTAGTAGCTATTTGTATTCGAAAAGAACTACTGATTCCAATACTATGCGGCATATTCCTTATGGAAAATCTATCGGTGATCCTACAAACCAGCTATTTTAAATTTACTAAAAGGCATTATGGCGCCGGTAGAAGGATCTTCAAGATGGCTCCTCTCCACCACCACTACCAGAAACTAGGATGGCATGAATCCAAGATTGTAACCCGGTTTTTAATCCTGAGCATTTTATTGGCTATTGCTACGCTAGTGACTTTAAAAGTTCGATAAAAATAGGTATCTATTTACGTGTATCTGTTCACATTACTCGTTAATAATGGATCTTATCCCACTTTTTTCTTGATAAAAAAGTGGAGAAAAAACCAGCGGGTGGAACAGATACTTAATCCTTTTCTATCGCATCAACCATGTTGTATCCTTGATGCGTTTATCTAAGAAGACCAAAGGAAAAACGTCGAGCAATAGCAGGGTCCCCTCGTTTAGCCAACACTAGCCCTCCCCACGATTCTTTCGCGCCCTTTGTTAGCACAGTCTTAAAATCACTACCCCCCCCCCAGAACATAAAGTTTCCCTAACCAAGGTAAAAGCTTAAATTTCATCCCAAGGTAGGTGTCCAGTAGTAATCACTAATTAGGTCTAAATCATTTGGTCTAAAGGTTTCTCTACAGATAGGACAGGGCAGCTTTTTATATAGGCAACAAATTTTTCTCCAGTATCGACCTAAATTAGGACCTTGTCTATTCACCCACTGTTTGATGGAATCATTATGAAAGGCATGCGTAGCATGACAGGGCAGAACCATAAAATTACCCTGCAGATCAGACAAACAGATAGCGCACTCGTTTGGCCCATTTTGGGCATCCTCTGTGGCCTCTAAACACTTACCCTTCCTTTCATCCATGGTTAATTGTGCAGATATTGCCCTCTAAAACTTCTATAAGGCTAATGCGTGCACCTTGCAATGCGGTTATCGCATCAGGCGTAAGCTGCATAATACATTGTTCTACTCGTCTTTTTAACTGCTTCGCAAACGTTACGCTATGATCCAAAGCAAACAGCAATGCGTCTTTATAAAGATAGACAGCCTCTTGTTCAGGCACACTATGATCTTCCCCTATAGATCTACTACATAGCTCACTGGCAGATCCACTATAAGGCGCATAACTACCAGGCCAGGCTGCTTGTATGGCGTGCAAACAAGATGCGCCACCCAAAACGATAAGGATACAGCATATTAGAACAGAAACTAGGTGTCTTGAATAAGTATTGTGTTGCCTATAGCGCATTGGTTTATATTTTAGTTCGTTTTGGCCCGTCTTGTCTATTGCCCTGGATAAAGAAAGGAAACCTTCCACAGGTAGCAAGGCCACTTACTGCTTCAAGCAGTATATATGGAAATAGTTTTCTTTACATACAAATATACTTTAACATTAACAATTAGATTTTAAACTTGCCGATTCCATACACCAATAATATGCCTTAAAAGGTTTAACAGCAAGCAACTGACATAGGTGAATTGCTCAGGCAAAAAAGTATGCTAGGGCGCATGGTATTTGAATGAGTCAACCATTAAGCATTGCTCAACTATTGTGAATCATCTTATGATCCTGTAAATTAGCAGCTGGCATAGTTGCATTGGTTTATGATGCTATGATATAACAATCTATCTTTCACCCATTCGCAAAAGTAGATGACCCTATTACCCAGTCTTGTAAAAGGCATGCGCGACTACAGCAGCCTGCAGGTCTACCGGCGCAATTATATGCTTGCCGCCATTCAGGCTATCTATACACGTTATGGCTTTGAGCCACTGGAAACCCCTGCGTTGGAGCACCGTTCTACCCTTACAGGGAAATATGGCTCTGAAGGAGAACAGCTGATGTTTAACGTACTCAAATCTGGTGATTTCCTAGAAGGCATAGAGGCAAATACTACAGACTACAAAAAATTAAAAGCGCTGCTCAGCGACAAAGGGCTCCGTTATGATTTAACGGTTCCCTTAATGCGCCATATTGCAGCACATCAACATGAAATATGCTTCCCATTTAGGCGCTACCAAATGCAACCCGTATGGCGGGCAGACAGACCCCAAAGAGGTCGTTATAGAGAGTTTTTACAGTGTGACGCGGATATTATCGGCAGCACCTCTTTACTGTGTGAAGCAGAAATCTTAAAATTAATCTACGACGTATGTACCCAACTGAACATACGAGGCTTTTGCATCAAAATCAACCATAGAGGCATACTATCCGCTATTGCTGATCCAGAAAAAGAAAAAGAAAAAGAAAAATTATTTTGTACGATTGTAGATAAACTAGAGAAAATTGGCCTAGAAAAAGTGATTGCTGCCTTACAGGCAGCAGGCTTTAGTAGCCAAGCAACTGCATCATTGGTGCAATTGCAAAATTGTAACGGGAGCCATACTGAACGGTTGGGCCAATTACAAGCAGCTATCGGCGATGTAGCACAAGGCGCCAAAGCAATAGAGGAATTGAGCAACATACTTACACAAGCGCATGGCCTTGGCCTACCAGATGGCATCTGTTGCATAGACCCAACCCTAGCAAGAGGGTTGGCCTATTACACCGGACTGGTTATGGAACTAACAGTAGCGGCTACACCAATAGGCAGCCTGGGGGGAGGCGGTAGGTATGCAAACCTTGGCGCGCTATTTGGGGCAAAGGGCTTGACTGGCGTAGGGTTTTCTTTTGGGATAGATAGACTCTACGACCTTATGGAAGCGCAAAATCTCTTTCAATCTATTACCACCTACACCACAGAGGTTTTATTAACCAATCTTGAAGCAAAAGCAGAAATGCAATTGCTTCACCTATTGAACCAGTTGCGTACAGCAGGCATTCAAGCAGAAATATATCCTCAACGGGTAAAAATCAACAAACAATTAAGCTATGCGCATAAAAAAAATATCCCTTTTGTGGTTATAGTAGGGGAAACAGAATATGCGATGGACCACTACACGCTAAAGAATATGCAAACAGGGGTGCAAAATAGGTATCGTGCGTCCGAACTCCTTGGCCTGTTAAAAACAGCCTTAGCCACAAAATGCTAGCTATGGATACACTTTGGACCATTATTATCGCTGCATTGGCCAGTATAAACTGCGCTTTAGTAGGTACCTATCTGGTATTGAGGAAAATAGCCATGATGGGAGATGCCATTGCCCATTCTACGCTACCAGGTATTGTATTGGCACTCCTGATCACTGGATCTAAAAGTTCACCTATGCTCATCACTGGCGCAGGTATAACCGGTGTGTTGGTCACCTTTTTGATTGCATTTTTAGAAAAAAAAATAAATATACAGGCAGATGCAGCTATAGGAATCAATTTCACCTTTCTCTTCGCTTTAGGGGTTATTCTTATCTCTTTTTTTAGTAGAAAAATAGACTTAGACCCAGAATGCAGTCTATATGGTGAATTGGCAACAGTTCCATTAGATGTGTGGCGCACAGCTAGTGGCATCAACCTAGGGCCTAAAGCATTTTACATTTTACTAACGGTTTTAGTCATTAATCTAAGCTTTCTGGTCATGGGCTATAAACAGCTGTTTGTAAGCACATTTGACCCACAATTTGCCCAAAGCATTGGCGTACATACCACCCGTTGGCACTATGGCTTAATGGGTATTACCTCATTGACAACTGTTGCTGCCTTTGAAGTAGCAGGCGCGATTTTAGTAGTGGCCCTTTTAATTGTGCCAGCTGTAAGCAGCTATTTGCTTACAAAATGCCTGAAACGTTTGTTAGTTTATAACTTGCTCTTTGCTATCATAACATCTATTAGCGGATACTATATCAGCCTCTGGTTGAATAGTTCTATGGCCGCTACAATGGTTACTATAGCAGGGCTATTATGCTTAGTTGCTTTTGTATTCGCCAAAAATAATTAAGATTATAGCTAGTAGGGCTAAAGAAGCGATCTGGATCATCCAGTCCTGAGGAGTATAGACCTTTTTTTAAACCTATTTATGATGGTCAATTTTTTTAGAAGCAGCACAGTAGACAGCCTTACGCAGCGGGATTTGCAGTGCATAAATAAGCCTTAAAATGGCCATTAGCCATTGCGTTTTGAAAGCGGTCTAGTATCATTTTTATTTTATCAAACCAATATTTACTATGCATATAACTGGAAGATTATTCGAAATTAGTCCACCACAACAAGTATCTGAATCATTCAAAAAAAGAAATTTTGTGGTAGAATATGTAGAAAATCCACAATATCCCGAATACATCTCTTTTGAGTTGATTCAAGATAAATGTGATCTACTAGATGGGTTCATGGAAAAAGAAGAAATAACGGTTCATTTCAATCTACGGGGCAGAAAATGGACCAACCCAGAAGGAGTTGTGAAATACTTTAATGCTTTGCAAGCATGGCGTCTAGAAAAAGGTAATCAATTAAACGAATCGCCTGCAGCTAGTCCATCTAATGTAGAAGATGATTTGCCATTTTAAGGGGGTGTATGGCTTATTTTTTGCTTGAACAGCCTTTTAGAAACAGTAAAAACAAGCAAAGTCCCTTGTAAAAAGTTGTAATGCGCAAGTGTTGCTTTACAGATGATTAAGCAAACCGCGTGCTTGAAGCCCCAAGAGCAGACCCATAGTGTATGGTCCAGGCTCTTTGCAACAACTTTTTGCACGGAACTTGTTTGCTTGGTTGGCTACTTTTTTATATCTGTTCACAATACTAGTTAATAATGAATTTTATACCACTTTTTTCTTGATAAAGAAGTGGACAAAAAAATCAAGCCCTGGGTAAAAAGCCGCTGAAAGTGGTAGTTTACAGATGAAAAAACAGGAAGCGCCCCCTTTGGGGGCTTTAAAGGAAACTGTTTTTCCTAATCATCTGTAAACTGCCATTTTCTAAACCGCGACTTTTTACAGGGGCGTTGTTCTTTTAACGCAAAAAAACCATCATGCTGAACACATACATTTTTTATCAACCAAAAAATAGCCTATACATGCTTTATATGATTTATTAAAAAAAAGTATAAATTTGCAGTGTAAACGTCCGCGCATCTAGCATTACAGATAAGGTTAGCAGCAGCAGGCGGCTTGTTATCATTTTTTAATTATATAATATACCGTGCATTTACTAGGAACAAAGGCCCCTGTTTTTAAGGCGCCGGCTGTCATAGATGGTGGAAAGGTCACAACTGACTTTTCACTGGAACAATTTTTAGGAAACCAAGAAGTACTTTTTTTCTTTTACCCAAAAGATTTCACTTTTGTCTGTCCTACTGAATTATTATCCTTCCAACAATATTTACCCCAATTTATAGAACGCAATGTAGCACTAGTCGGTTGCTCTACCGACACAGAAGAAAGCCATACGACTTGGCTACACACACCCACAGCAAAAGGGGGTATCGCTGGCGTAACCTATCCATTGGTTGCTGATACCAGTAAGACCATTGTTGCCAACTATGGTGTTTTAGGAGGCACCTGGAGCTATAACGAGCATAACCAGTTGATTTTCACAGGAATTCCTGTAGCTTATCGTGGTACTTTTTTAATTGACAAAGAAGGTATCGTACGCTATATGGCCATCAATGACTTGCCACTAGGTAGAAATATCAGTGAGATACTGCGTATAATTGATATGTGGCAACATGTGACTCAATTTGGAGAAGTTTGCCCGGCGAATTGGGCAAAAGGCAGTAGGGCGATGCAAGCTACCCCAGAGGGCCTATCCAACTATCTAACCCTAAACACAGAACTATGAAAAAAACATAACGAACATTCTATAAAAATATTTGACAATACCATAAAATAGCTGATGCATCCATCAATATTTTATGTTTTATATTCTAACTAAATTAAAATATACAATGAGCACGAAAAAAGAGTTTGGTAACCTGCGTGGGATGCTATTTCCCATTCATAAAAGTGAGCTACGTAAATTTTTGCCAATGGCCTTTATATTTATTCTCATATCTTTCTGTTACGCGCTTACACGTTCTCTTAAAGATATGAATATCCTTAAGGAGATAAATACTACAGCTATCTACTGGTTAAAAGCAGTAGCGATTACACCTAGCATGATTTTCTTTACCATTCTTTATGGAAAAGTGAGTCGTTCTACAGGAAGGGATGGCAGATTCAATGCCGTTATGATTTACTTTCTTTCATTTTTTACCCTGTCACTGGTTTTTTTACTACCTCAAAAAGAGCTATTGCAACTCACTAGCCTCTCTAAACTACTGGAAGCAAAATTTCCAAGCCTTGTAGGACTGTGGGGAGCTATTTGCCATTGGCCTATTTCTCTCTTTTATATCCATGCTGAGGCTTGGGGCACTTTTGCACTAAGTGTGGTATTTTGGACCTT
This sequence comes from Candidatus Cardinium sp. TP, assembly GCF_025215055.1. GTDB lineage: Bacteria > Bacteroidota > Bacteroidia > Cytophagales > Amoebophilaceae > Cardinium. Next base: position 8,087 of record NZ_JANAVR010000006.1, on the reverse strand, counting down.
TGTAAATGAGATTACTGCTGTAAATCAAGCAAAAAGGTTTTATAGCTTTTTAAGTATGTTTGCAGCCGTGGGCAGTATTCTAGCTGGATGTATTCTTAAGCTTGAGAGTGTAGCTGCCAATTTTGATCAAGGTTTAAAGTTTGTGATTACGGCTATTGTGCTGATTCTGTTCGTATACAACTATTTTACAGCAGATATAAAAGCCAATCCAGCCTACTATCAAATTGAACAAAAGCCTAAAAAAGTAAAGGTAAAAATGTCCTTTATGGATTCTATGAAGTTCCTAGCGCGCTCTAGGTATCTGATATTGCTTTCCATATTGGTAATCGGTTATGGATTAGTGATTGCGCTTTTTGAAGCCGTACAAAAAGCACAAATTCAGCAATATGTAAAAATTACTGGAGACAATACCATTTATGCAGGGATTTATTCACAGCAACAAATTGCAGTAGGCATCATCTCTATTTTAGTGACCCTTTTCCTTGCCACACCTATACGAAAAAGAGGATGGGGATTTGCCGCATCTGCCACACCGGTTACGGCATTAGTGATGACTGTGTTGTTTTTCACTTTTCTACGATTTGGTGATGCTTTGGATGATTTTTTAAAGGGTTTTAATCTCACTGCTTTGCATCTATCTGTTCAAGTAGGCCTCTATAATGTAGTTTTGATTAAGTCGGTGAAATATGTCCTTTTTGACCCAACGAAAGAAGCGGTCTATATTCCACTAGATGAAGAAACCAAGGTACGTGGGAAAGCCGCTGTAGATGGTGTAGGCTCTCGTTTGGGAAAGAGTTTAGCCTCTGTATTGATTACGGGTATGTCCACGTTGATTGGTGGTGGTGATATCGCTAGTATTCGTACGCCCATCGTACTGATCATCATAGCTGTGATTATACTTTGGTTAATAGCTGTTCGCACACTAGGTAAGCTAAAAGCTGCAGCTGAGCAAAAACATGAGGCAGAACTTGCAGATGCCAATAAGGTGCAGGTAACCAGCTAGATACAAAGTATCTTTTGCACACTTTTGGCTTGGTCCAAAAGTGTGCAAAAAACCAGTGATTTGAACAGATACATATTATTTTAATCAGCGTTTTTTTCGATTGCGTCAATTTAAAGCGCTTATGGCCGCCGAGTATCTGTTCACGTTACTGGTTAATAGTATGTGTTCAGCACAGTGGTTGTTATTAGGTATCTGTTTCAGTCACTGGTTTTTTGCGTCAAAAAAAACGCACAGTGAGTTGAACAGATACTACTTTAGAGTAGCCTGGCCATACAACTGAAGGGATGCGAAGGATAAGGTATGCATCGCAATGTTTTACAATAGACGTTCTTTCCGTTTTTTACGGTGGTCAGCTGGCTGTACGAGATTTGGACGATCCGTTGCACGGTATTTGCACTTGAGCGCTAGCATAATCAAAGAACCAATGGTCAGCAACACATTCGTTAAACACAATGGCTTATCAGCTGTCATTGCGCCATAAAGGGTCCAGCTAATGGAAGAAACCGTCAGGTTCAAGAGCATCAACATGGAAACGTCATGAACAGATTTTGTTCTATAGGACTGTATAATCTGCGGAAGCAGGGAGAGCACGGCTGTAGATGAACCGATACATGCCACTACATCTAAAAAGGAAATAGAACCCATCGATACAACGAGAAACAATACTTTAATGCGTACCAGGAGCGGGGATCGAACCCGCATGGCCAAAGGCCACAAGATTTTAAGTCTTGCGTGTATACCAATTCCACCATCCTGGCAAAGCCGAATATCCATGGGAGTATCTGTTCACATTACTCGTTAATGATGAACCTTATCCCACTTTTTTCTTGATAAAAAAGTGTACAAAAAATCAAGCCCTCAGTAAAAACCGCTGAAAGTGCCATCTTACAGATGGAAAAACAGGAAGCGCCCCCTATAGGGGCTTCAAAGGAAACTGTTTTTCCAAATCATCTGTAAAATGCGACTTTTTACAGGGGCGGTTTTTTTTGACGCAAAAAACCATCGCGCTGAACACATACCCGTGGGGAGATAAAAATAAACGCAACATCTACTCAACCACTGATCATTATATGAAATAGAGGCTTACAAACAGATCAGATGAGCGAGAAACGGGACTCGAACCCGCGACCCCGACCTTGGCAAGGTCGTGCTCTACCAACTGAGCTATTCTCGCTTATACGCTATACAATAGACCGAATTTACTTAAAGATTCTATTTTTTCAAAATCGTTATCCACTTTTATAGCTAATTTTTAAATCTTTCAACCCTATTTTTGAGGTCATTGAGTTTTATTAAAGCGTCTACTGGAGAAAGAGTATTGATGTCAATGCTTTCTAAGTAGGCTTTAAGCTCACTGAGGCCATTATCTGGCTCAAAAAGTTTAAGTTGATATTGTACTTGCGGCAATTTTTCTACCTGGGCATGCCTGCCTACTTGGGATAGGTGCGCCAATACCTCTCTTGCTCTTTCCAAAATGGTAACAGGCATACCAGCCATTTGGGCTACATGAATGCCAAAGCTATGCTGGCTACCTCCAGCCACCAGTTTATGTAGAAATAGAATTTTTCGATCTATTTCCTGCACCGCTACATGAAAGTTTTTAACTCTAGGGAGCGTTTTGGCCAACTCATTCAACTCATGGTAATGGGTAGCAAAAAGCGTTTTAGGCTTATAATTCGGGTGATTGTGCAAATATTCCACCAGTGCCCAAGCAATAGAAATCCCATCATAGGTACTGGTACCACGTCCTATCTCATCCATCAATACCAAACTACGTTCACTAAGATTATGCATAATACTGGCTGTTTCGGTCATCTCCATCATAAAAGTGGACTCCCCTTGGGCCAAGTTATCGGATGCGCCTACTCTTGTAAAGATTTTATCTACCACGCCAATTTGGGCCGAGTCCGCTGGTACAAAAGAACCCATCTGAGCCATTAATACTGTTAGTGCCACCTGACGCAATAGGGCGGACTTACCAGCCATATTAGGCCCTGTAATGACTAAGATTTGTTGTTCAGATGGATTTAAATAGATATCATTAGGGGTATAAGCTTTATCTATGGGTAAGCGCTGCTCAATAACCGGATGGCGGCTCCCTATCAGATGCAACAGGTGGCCATCATCTATCACAGGTTTGTTATAATGGTGCTCAACGGCTTGTTTGGCAAACGCCAGATAACAATCCAATTGTGCAACATGTTTTGCATTGTCTTGAATGGGTGGAATAAATGCTGCCGCTTCCTCTACTAACGCTTGATAGAGTTGTTGTTCTAGCAGCTGTGCTTCTTCGCCTGCGTGTAGGATCTGTTCTTCATACTGTTTTAACGCTTCGGTGACATACCGTTCTGCACCCGCTAGGGTTTGTTTGCGTATCCAATTGGTGGGTACTTTATGTTTATGGGCATTAGGTACTTCAAGGTAATAACCAAATACACGGTTATAAGAGACCTTTAAAGAAGGAATACGGGTACGCTTGCTTTCCATTTGTTGCAGTTGAATCAAATAATCTTTACCCTCGTACATGATTTTATTCAACGCATCCAACCGCTCATGGACCTGTGGTCTAATCAGCCCACCTTGATGGATAGATAGCGGCGGATCCTCCTGAAGGGTACGGTGGATGCTATGCACCAAAGCGTGGCATCCATGGAGTTGTGCATGTAGTTTTTGTAGGCATCTAACCCCTTGCAAGGCCGTTTGTATCGCTTGCACTTGCTCCAATGCCCTTTTTAGCGCTACCATGTCCCGTGGCTGGACCCTGCTGGCCGCTACTTTAGAGATTAACCGCTCTACATCACCTATTTGTTTCAAATAGCTGACCAATAATGCAGTCAATGTACCATCTCCTACCAGGTATTCAACTATAGCCAACCGTTCTTGGATAGGTTGCACCGCTTTAAGCGGAAACAGCAGCCATTTTTTAAGTAGTCGTGCCCCCATAGGGGTCACTGTTCTATCTAATAGGTCAATCAATGCCGTTCCCCCTACCTGTTGTGGCACCATCAACTCCAAAGCTTTAACGGTAAATGGGTCAAGCCAGGCATAGTGATGCGCCTCTAGGCGAACAATGGAACGAATATGTTTAATTTTTTTATGTTCTGTTTCTGATAAGTAGTGTAAAACTACACCAGCTGCTGTAATACCCATAGGGCAACCTGCAATACCAAACCCTTTTAAAGAGTGGGTACCAAAATGGTTATTCAGCAGACCATAGGCATAGTCAAACTGAAATACCCACTCATCGAGTGGATAGATATGAAAAGCATCTTGCGCAAATGCATCCCATAAGGCCTGCTGTTTTTTGTTCAAAACAATTTCCGATGGCGCCAAGTGATGCAACACTTTTTGGATATAATCAGCGGCACCTTGCGTCACAAAAAATTCCCCTGTAGAAAGATCTAAGCAAGCTATACCTAGCATTTTTTTATCAAAAACAATAGAGGCTAGGTAGTTATTGGCGCTTTGATCCAACACCGCTTCATTAAAAGAAAGACCAGGCGTAACCAGTTCTGTAACCCCTCTTTGTACAATACCCTTGGCCTGTTTAGGATCTTCCAATTGATCACAAATCGCTACGCGATAGCCCGCTTTGACCAACTTAGGCAGATATAGATCTAAAGAATGGTGGGGAAAACCCGCCAATTCCACACTAGCCGCCGATCCATTGGCCCGTTTGGTAAGCGCAATATCCAACACGTTACTCGCCTGCACTGCATCTTCCAAAAAGGTTTCATAAAAATCACCCACGCGGAAAAGCAACAACGCCCCAGGATATTTCTCTTTAATAGCGAAATACTGCCGCATTAACGGTGTTGGCTCAACTGGTTTAGACATAATAATATAAGGTAATAGTTAAAGCGTTAAAGTAGTACATTTGGTCGATATACAAGCACGCTACAACCCAATTGGCCACCATTCTCTACCTTAAAACGACAACATCTATAGCTACAACTTAGGTTTTTTAACATGGATTACGTATTTTTTTAAAAAAAAGGGAAGCTCTCCGTGTAAATAGAAGCGCATGATTTGCTAGAATTTAATTAAAAAAAAATAAAAACATGAAAGGCATAAAGGGAATGAGTAAACGGTTTGGTTTATTGGCCAAAGGGACAAAGGCGCTATTGCTGTTAGTTGTGTTGCAGGCTCAGGTGTGTAGGGGATGGAGTACAAGTGGAACAGCAGGATGTATGGCAATGAAGATGAATGTTGATCAATATCGTGAACATATAGAGAACCAAAAAGATATTAGTGTTCCAGATGAAAAGAATCGCAACGGGTTTTACGCTACGGTAAAGCACAATGAGCCTGAAAAAGTCAAAATAATTTTAGAACGCTTTGTTGAAGATAAAAAATCAGGATTTTTGCACAAAAATGCAGACTTTATAAATGCGCCTGACCCAAAATCTGGGAACACACCTTTGACGGAAGCTATACAACAAGGCAATAAAAAAATATGTGACATTTTTATAGAATTTAAGTCAGCGGTTAATCTCAATAAAGAAGACAAGGATGGTACGCGGCCGATTTTGACGGCATGTCAGAAGCGAGGTGCACCGAATAAATACATAGCTAGTAGATTAATCGAGCAGCCTGAAACAAATCTCACGTGCACAGATCCAAAGTCAGGTAACAATATATTGCATTTCGCTGTTGCAAATAAATGGACAGAAATAGCAAGAAAATTGATTTATAAACTTGACCCGAAAGAATTATTTAATAAAAATAACAATGGTGAGACGTTTCTGCATACCCTTGCTTGTGTAAATGATCTAGAGCTATTTACAAAACTACTGCCTCAATTGATTAAGCTATCAGGGGTAGATGAAGTAATCAAGCAATTTTTTTCAACAACAAAAGACGGGAAAACTGTATGGTCTTCGATCTATTTATCCGCATTCATCCACAAAAAGGGTACACAACCTATATGGTCTGATAAGAATACTAAAATATTCAGGTATGTCATAAAGACTGTAAAAAATGGTCTAAAACTAGAGGATTGGAATCATATTTTAAAGGATATTAAGAATCACGAGGGTACAACTTGGGTGGGCTGGTTTAAAGGTGATATAGGTAAACAATATGCTGATACCTTGATCCAAATAGTAACAGAGGAAAGGAAGTAGCACGGGCAGCATACATCTAATATATTTTCCATAGATCAATCTGCTTAAGCAGCAGAAAAAAGGTTCCCTTAAACTGAAAGCACAGCCTTAGAGTTATAAGCTTAGCCCTGAGGCTGTGCTTTATATCTATTCAAGTCACTGGTTTTTTATGTCAAAAAAAACTATCACGCTGAACACATACAGTATCATCTTACAGATGATTTTGAAAAACAATTTCCTTTCAAGCCCCCAAAAGGGGGGCTGTTTTTCCATCTGAATAATGACACTTTTAGCTACTTTTTGCAGAGAGCTTGATTTTTATCCCAATTTTTTCTTGATAAAAAAGTGGGATAAAATCCATTATTAATCAGTAACGTGAACTATAATGGACTGATTTTTTCGGAGTTTTTTTTCTTTACTTTTCTTTCCTGTTATTTCCGCATTTTCTAGGTTACCATTTTTAAATGGTTAAGATAAACGTTCATAGGTTTTTGATAGTTAATACTAGAATGAAACCTTTGGTAATTATATTTAGTAATGTAACTGCTAATTCCCTCTTTTAACACCTTAATATTTTAAAACTCATTGATAATGTTGCAATTATATTTTAGTGTTCTAAAAAATATTTCCATTACAATATTATCAATACTTCTACCTTTTCCACTCATATAGATTTGAATATTATGATTTTTTAATAGTCCTGTATACTTATGACTAGTATACTGGCTACCTTGATCACTATTAAAGCACGCTGGTACAGGATATTTGCTAAGTGCCTCTTGCAGTGTGTCTGTTACAAGCCTTGTATCCATAATCCATAGTATTGGATAATTTATAGCTTATAGCTTTACTATGCCAATCTATAATAGCCGAAAGATACATGTAACCAGTATTGGTTCGAATATAAGTAATATTCCCACTCCAAACCTGATTCGATTTAGGTACATGAACCTGCTTTGTCTTACCAGAGTTGACCCAATATTTATGTATGATTCGTAGAGGTTGTTACAATAAGAATGTAAGATTAAGTTCAGCTTGTATTCAGTTTAAATAGTTTAATTATTTAATTCAATTTTTAAAATTTTTTATAAGGTCAACAATCGTATATATTTTGATCACCTGCTCTACACTGGTTTCATTGTCTTTAGTCCTCATATTGATTGAGATGTGTATTTATGGATAACTTGATTAAGTTATCCATAAATACAGATCATCACATATTAAATTATTAATTTAATAATGATAATTAAATAATGAACAGGTAGAAATCCTGTCAAGTTTAAACTTGATCTGACAATAGAGGTGTAACAATCTCTACGAATCACACAGACTATATACCTAGTTTAGATCGTACTAGAAACCTTAAAAGAGACTGTTCTTTTTCCTCTTATAGAGAAAAGTATTTGTTAGGTAAGATAGATTCTTTTACCAGTAGAAGTAGTAATTTCCTGGGTACCAAATCTCCAAAAAGTTTAAACAGCCTTTGCTCAGATATTCAAAGAGAATTTCGTCGGTCAGATCAAATCAAAATAGCTGCTAAAGAGTCCAATAATCGTCTGATCCCCATCTATAAAGAACAAATTAAAAATCTAGAGATTCAAAATAAAAAGATAGATAAAACGTTATCTAACCCTAACTTTTATAAAAATGACCCAGTAAAATATTTTCAATTAGAAAGCCTAAAAAATAACAATTTCATGACTATGAGGAAGTTGGTAGAGCGGATCAATAGGATTCAAGTTCAATCAGAAGAGGTTTCTAAAAAAGATAAAGAGGCTATCGCAGCACTATATAGTGAAAAGCTAAACCAGGATTTAATCCAACATATCCTTAAAAATAAAATAAAATTCACTAGTTAAGATTTAATCTGACAATTATTAACTTTGTACGGATATAAATTATACCTATTATGAACTTACATCAAAAAATCATTAAACCGAAATTAGGCTTATTGGAACTGGCAAAAACGTTAGGGAACA
>NZ_JANAVR010000005.1 GCF_025215055.1 Candidatus Cardinium sp. TP | reverse complement strand
AAAAGCTAGTCCTTGAAAAAAATAATCAAATCGCGTACCTTAAAACAATACCTGACAAACTAAACTTAACTGACAACTTTAATACTTAAATTTTTACTGCCTGTCAGATTAAATCTTAACTAATACAACTAAGACAATGCTATAAATAAAAAATTTATTCTTAAATAAGTAATGCATATATTTCTTTGCCTTAAATTACTACATATTTCCACTAAAATAGTATATAATTTAGGACAATTATTTCGCCTTTATCTCTCTTAAAGCAGTCTCTGCTTTTTCCAGAATTTTCTGTGTTCTTGGGCTTAGTAGCTCGTTAATATTGACCATACTCATAATTTCTTGAATAGTTGCCACCGTTTTATTCATTAAATTCCTGGAAGTTCCATGAACTTTTGTTTCTTGTTGAACCAAAAATCTATTCCTTGCTAAGATAATCTCTGTAGCCACAATAATGCTATGGACAACCTTATCTAAAGGCCGTTTTTTATTTAAAATAGCAGAGGTAGAAAAGTTTTCTGGCTTGCACAACGCTGTATAGTTATAGTGCATATGGCAACGCTCGTCAATAAATAGTTGGTGGTGGGGTTAATTCATGTAATGGTAATTCAGCAATATCTGTTTGATCTAGTTCCCCGTGGCCACTTATCCAAATCAGACCTATACCAGAAGAAGATGATCCCCCAAATGAAATATTTTGATCTATTTTTCTGCTTTTTCTTAAAAATATCGTATGGATGATTAAATTAAAAAGTGCTTTTAACTCGGCACTTGATTCTCTTAGATGGAGATAGCCTAGCCTAAGTGCTTCTAGATGTTGTGCGTGTTCATCCGTTGGATAAGCCTCCCCAACCATAGACTGTTGATGTATATCATCTAATACATTATGATCACTTTCAGGATTTAATTTTTGCCATATGCCAATAGTATCGGCAATAAAAGACACAGATAAGGTACCTGGAATAGGTTGGGTTGGTTGATGCTTTTTTTAAAATTTAAGGTAAAATGGTTTTAATTCATCTGTATTAGATATATCCTTGCAATTCATAAATTTTTTGGACAAGATGTAAACATTTTTAATAGTCTCCTCTATCCCGAATATATTGAACATATGAAAGTATATTATTTTTTATAGCAAACAACCTAATACAGACAAACTATTTTACACAATCTTACGCAAAGCTTTTTTTAACATGCATCATATAATAAAGCAATAACATGGAATGCCTTAATATAATATATCTATTCATCCATGTGGCCACGTTACTCTAAAACAAGAAAAAAGATGCTTTATAAAAAGAGAAGGTGCCTTGGAACAAGCTGCTGAAAATAGCTGATTCCATCAGTACTTGATTTTTTACTTCTTTATCAAGAATAAAGTGTAATATAAATGATTTCTTTACCACTGTGTTGAATAGGTAAGACTCAATATTATTGCTTTTAGATAGAATCCTTATCACCTATACCAGTACACACCATGCTGCTTTATTCTGCAAAAGCAAGCATATTGAATTTAGTATCTTGATGTTCAGTTTCCATAATAAGTACTTGCTGCTCCGCTCTGGCAATATCGGATGGCTCTATAGTCCCGATTATATTTTTAATGTTCATAATAGATTCTGTTTTATTAATGGTTAAAACTAAGACTACTATGTTCTAGTATGACTATTAAGTCATAGCTATGAACTTAATAATTACTATATAAAACATTTTTTAGATTTGTGCAATAGTACTCATGTTCCACGAAAGACTAAAAATACCTTATGGCTTAAAGAAATTGATAATGGAATTATCCTGCAGGTGATGCCTGCAATGGCCTAAAAAAATCGGACAAAAATATTTTAATGTATTTTCTGTAGTGTTTGTTTATAACATGAGTTATGGATTTATTTATTTGGTTTACACTGATTTAATATCTATCCGTTGGTTAGTATTTGCGCCTATTTAAGAGGCATTTTTATCAATATTATATATATGTATATATATAATATACTGGTTATCATTATAATATAATTTTAAATTACCTGTTTAAGTGTATCTGTTCACGATACTGGTTAATAATGAACTTTATCCCACTTTTTTCTTGATAAAAAAGTGGACAAAAAATCAAGCCCTCGGTAAAAAGTCGCTGAAAGTGCCATCTTACAGATGGAAAAACAGAATCCACCCCCAAAGGGGGCTTGAAAGGAAACTGTTTTTCCTAATCATCTGTAAAATGCCACTTTCTAAACCGCGACTTTTTACAGGGGCGTTGTTCTTTTAACGCAAAAAACCACTGCGCTGAACACATACAAATGAATTTCCTAGACTAGGGGCAACTATTAAAAACCTATGAGTGTCTACCTTAGGTCTTAAAAAATGGGGGATAGTAAATGGGAAAACAAAGAAAACAAGTTTAAGGAAAATTTGTCTTAACACATCAACCCACTATAGTTGGCGGCATGGTTCGAATAGACACCTAAACCCTTTCAATAGAGGCACCTAAGGCATTGAGGCGTTGGTCAATGCATTCATATCCTCGATCAATTTGACGAATATTTTCAATCGTACTGGTACCTTCTGCCGCTAGTGCAGCAATTAATAAAGCGATGCCTGCTCGAATATCGCTTGAACTCATATGAATGCCATGCAGCTTATGGCTGTTGCCTAGGCCTACTATATGTACCCTATGTGGATCACATAATACCAGTCTTGCACCCATTTCAATCAAATGATCTACAAAAAAAAGCCTGCTTTCAAACATTTTTTGATGGATTAACACATGACCTTGTGCATGTACAGCAGCTACAACTGCAATACTCAGTAAATCGGCAGGTATGCCTGGCCACACTGCATCGTAAATCGTTACAAGATTCCCATCCATTTCCGGTTGAATATGGTAAACAGACTGGGCTGGAATATGTAAGGTGTCTTTCTTTTTTTCTAGAAGAATACCTAGTTTTTCAAAGCAATACCAAACGGGTGCAAAAAGTTTAATAGGCACATCTGTAATGGTTAGTGCAGATTGAGTTGCTGCAGCCAACCCAATAAAACTACCGATTTCCAACATGTCTGGTAAGATGGTGTGGGTAGTACCCTGGAGTGTGTGTACACCCTCTATGGTTAATAGATTAGAGCCAATACCTGTGATGCGTGCGCCCATAGCCACTAGCATATGGCAAAGCTGTTGTACATGTGGCTCACAAGCTGCGGGGTAAATAATGGTTTTGCCCTTGGCCATGCTGGCAGCCATAATCAGATTAGCTGTACCTGTGACAGATGCTTCTGGCATTAGTACATCGGCTCCTTTCAATGCATAGCATTGAGCAATCCAATTGGGTTTAGCAGCATGGAAAGCAATACCTAGCTGCATGAATCCTTCGAAATGCGCATGCAGCCCCCTGCGCCCAATCCGATCTCCCCCAGGTTGCGCTATAACTACTTCCCTGAAACGGATTAAAAGAGGGGCCAGTAACATAATAGAACCCCGTACTTTAGTGTATTCCTCTCGAAAGGCCGCGGTAAGCATGGCGTCTTTGGTAAGGTTCGCAGCACAGAACTGATAGGTGCCATGCCCTAATGGGGTAATTTGAACGCCTAAAAGCGCTAGCAGCTTCATTACACTTTGGACATCTGTAATATTGGGTACATTGTGTAGCGTTACAATGTCATCGGTTAATAAGGTGGCACAGATCACCTGTAGGGCTTCATTTTTTGAACCTTGTGGTTTGATGGTGCCAGACAACCGATGCCCTCCATGGACAATAAATTTATGCATGGTGCAATGGAGCTTGTTGATATAAGTCGGACTACTTTTTAGCTGTATTGGTTTTTAGGTATGGTCTGTTTCTAGGCTTTTGCCCATTTGCACCTTCATCTGGTAGGGTGCGTATAATGCCTACATCCAGCGTTGTACCCTCTGGCAGCATGCGCTTGATGTCTTGCATGATTCTTTCATTGTTGATGTAATCGTTGTTCCATGTATTGCTAAAACGACGCATGAGTTTGCCCACTGCCATCAACATTTGTTCTTGTTCTTTAAGTGTCGGTAGGGTAGTGATTTTTTTAAGGAGTGCCTCTATATGCCGTCCATAATACTTGTATCTAATCAGCTGCATACAGGGCATATGTGTATAATGCTGTTGGCTGCTTACCCTTTTTATAGGTTTAGGCGTAGGACTATCAATATCTAATTTGTAATCCGATAGTATAAAAAGATCATCCCATCGTTTTTGTGGCGATTCTGCATTGGGGTTGACCACTTCCATCAGTTTGACAATACCATGGGCTTGTTGTGTACGAACCGCTTTGTCCTCAATGGTGGCAAATTGCTCCATAAGCTTTTGTATATTTCTACCATATTCTTTAAGCATTAAAGGGGATCGAGTTGTATTATAGTCGTACATTGTGGGTTATTGGGTTATAATAAATAATATTTCATTAGGCCTTCTCTATTATAGGCAGTATGTCTAGCTTTGCATAATTTAACAAGAGGGTCTTTTCTCCAAATTTATGAAAAAGAATCACTGCTTTACGCATGCCTGCAGTTTCGACTACCTTCAAAATTTTTCCTGAACCAAAGTGGAGGTGATGTACCATATGTCCAACTTGTAGGGCCGTTGGCCCAATGCTAGACTGGGCGGGTGCAGCTCTCCCTATTTTGCGCATGGAGCCGCCTAGCTTGGACTTTTTAATGGACTGAGCGGTAGCTGTAGATTGCGCAGGCTTAGTGGCCCTTTGTGCCGTTGTATGCTCCGCTATCTCTTTTAAAAAACGACTGGGTTGCACATGGGTTAATTTACCAAATCGGTATCTGCTTAAAGCGTGCGATAGCGTTAACTTCAGTTGTGCACGGGTAACGGCTACGTAGAAAAGGCGTCTTTCTTCTTCTAAGTCTGCTTGGCTGCCCAACATCATAGCAGAGGGAAAAAGTTCTTCTTCCATGCCTACTAGGTATACGTATTTGAATTCTAGTCCTTTAGAAGCGTGAATAGTCATTAGGGTTACCGCGTCTTCATGGACATGGCTTTGATCTGCACTTGTCAGCAATGCAATTTCTTGTAAAAAACTACCTAGGCTTGGATCATTGTTTTCAGGTTGGTCTACAAACTGTTTGATGCTGTTCAGTAGTTCTTGGATATGCTCATAGCGGGTGCGTCCTTCTACGGTTTTATCTTCATGTAGTTCCTTGAGCAAGCCAGACGCTTTGGCTATATAGGCTGCTATAGTATATGCATTTTCGTTGGTCTGTTTTGCGGTATCAATAAGGGTTACAAAACGGGAGACAGCTGTTGCAGTGGCGCCACGTAAAAAATCATTTAAGTCATGCAGTACCGTCCAGAGCGGGCGTGCGCTTTCTGCTGCAATAGAAAATATTTTATCAATAGTAGTGGGCCCAATGCCTCGTCTAGGGAAATTAATAATCCTTCTAAAGGCTTCTGTATCATTTTGGTTTACTACAAAACGCAAATAGGCTAAAAGGTCTTTGACTTCTTTGCGCTGGTAAAAGGAGAGCCCACCTATGATTTGGTAAGGAATATTTTGTTTACGTAATGCTTCCTCAAAGTTTCTGGACTGATTATTGGTACGATATAAAATAACGAAGTCTCGATAGCGCAGTTGGTTATTTAACGTTTCTGTTAGCAGCTGATTTACTACCAGCTGGCTTTCTTCCATATCTGACCTGGCCCTTAGCACCTGAATGGGTGCTCCCACGGGATTGGCTGTCCAAACCTTTTTCTTTAGCTGTGCTGCATTGTGGCTAATGATGTGGTTTGCTATATCTACGATATGTCTTGTAGAGCGGTAATTTTGCTCCAGTTTGATCATTTTGTGGTTGGGGTAGTCATGGGAAAAATGCAAAATATTATGAATATCCGCCCCCCTAAAGGCATAAATACTTTGTGCATCATCGCCCACTACACAGATGTTTTGGTGATGTGCCGCCAGTGTTTTGGCAATACGATACTGCACCAAATTGGTATCTTGAAACTCATCAATCAATAGATAACGAAATTGTTGTTGATACTTTGTGGCTAATGTAGGGTGATCATGGAACAACTTATGTGTTTGTACCAGTAAATCATCAAAATCCATTGCGCCTGCTTGTAAGCAGTGGCCCGTATACCTTAAAAATATTTCACTGAACTTAGGCATACGCATATAGGCATCTTCCTTTTGATAGGTTGGGTCCGCAGCGTAAACCTCTGGCTGAATCAACCTGTTTTTAGCATGGGAAATGCGGCCCAATATAACGCTTGGCTTATATAGCTTATCATCCAGGTCTAGTGCCTTAGTGATTTGTTTGATGAGCGATTTGCTGTCGTCTGTGTCATAAATACTAAAATGAGCCGGATAGCCTAAGCTATTGGCTTCTCTGCGCAATAATTTCATAAAAACACTATGGAAGGTACCCAGCCATAGTGCTTGGGCGCCATTACCCACTACGTCAGTGATCCTTTGACGCATTTCAGCAGCCGCTTTGTTCGTAAACGTTAACGCAAGGATCTGATGCGGCGCCGCTTTTTTTTCTTTCAGGAGATGGGCTATTCTGGCAGTTAATACTTTGGTTTTCCCTGAGCCAGCCCCTGCTACCACAATCGATGGGCCGTCGGTATGGAGGACGGCTTGCTTTTGCATTTCATTCAGTCCAGAAAGATAGTCTGGTTGTATAGCTGGTTCCATTGTGATGACGCTTTTACTTTTCATATTTAGTGCACGCTACGCAAGCATATGTGTATACCAGCGATTGTACCTTGCGACTGGCTAAATAAAGTGAGTAGGGGAACAATTTAATAAATAGTTGGCTAAAGGGCAAACAAGGATGCGCGGGTAGCCTGCTGATGCGCTACATTTTTATAAAATAGATCAAAAGAACTATATTTGTCAGACTCAAGCAAGACTAAATATTTTTATTCTATCAATTATCTTTACAGGATTTTATCAGCATGCATCATACCATAGGTCTTCGTAGGGACCTGATTGCCATTTGTCGATCTGGTTGGATTTTTTACCTTGTGCTAGGTATAGCTTGTGAAGGTGGCCGCTGTACGAATTACCACCATGAAAGGAAACAACCATCTGCATCAGATCTACAAATGGCATCAATTCCACAAGTGTTATGCAAGCAACCTCATACGCCTCCACAATGCCATAAGCGGAAAAACATAGACATAGAAAACTTAAATGATGTAGATGATCTAGCGTCTCCTATAAAAAAAATTAAACGCATACCTAAAGTAGAAGAGGGGAAGCAAGTGATTGTATGCCTGCATGGTCTGACTAGGGTCTCCTCTGACTTTGATACGATGAAAGCAATTTTGCAACAAAAATTCCCCCATGTGCCTATCCTTGCATTAGAACGTCTGAACAAAGATTTTACGCATTCAGATAAATCCTGTAATCTCACTGTGAAATATTCCATCAAGGCGCAAGCTAGTGTAGCTTATGAAGAGATTAAAACAAAGGTCCCTCGTGGTAGTGAGATTATACTCGTAACCCATAGCCAAGGAGGATTACGGGGTTTTGCCCTGCTTAAAGAATATATGAACCGTTTGGAAAATGAGTGTGGGATCGTTGTCCATCAATTGATCACTATAGCTACACCCTGGAAAGGCGCTCCAGTATTTGGTCATATTAAAGATGTGAAGCACTTTAATCAAACATTTGATCGAATTGTACCAATCTTAGAGCGTATAAGGCAAGGTTATAGTGAGTTTGTAAGGGGATATTTTTTTAAAAAAGCACCGGGAATTGCAAAAAATCACCCTGCGGTATACCAACTACTAGCCCCATGGGCTAGTAAGTTTAAAAATGTAGAAGGTATGACAGATTTAGACCCAGCAAGTGATTTTATGCGTTGTTACGTTCCCTTAGGTCTTAAGGATATGGAGGTGCCTATTACTGCTATTGCTACTGTTTTAATTGATTTCTCGCAGTTGTTTGATTCATTTGAATCCCCTGTTAGGGCGCAAGAATTGGCTGAACTCAATGCTACTTATGCAGCGTTGATTGGAGGGGATCCAAAGTGTGAGCATGATATGTTGTTGCCTGTTGCTACACAGCATGCAGAAGGGTTGGTGACGAAAAATTTTAAACGCATCAAGGTATATGGTGCCTGTCATGGTAATAAAGTAGGTATTACGGTGAAGCGTGGGCTTTCTGCACTCAATAATGCCAAGGTGATACAAAAAGTAGCTGAATCTATAGAAGAAGTTTTTTATGAGCATAAAGAAGAAGCGAATATAGCACAAGCACCGTCTGAGGTGGCTACTCGTTAGCTGTCTACAAATATATTAAAACATAGAATTGTGGAAAGTGTAAAAAGTAAAGACGCTATGGTGCAGTTCGTAGTGCACCATCCCATTTTGCGTCAAATAGGGGAGATGGCAGATGCGTTGCAACTAGAAACGTATGTAGTAGGGGGATTTGTGCGTGATTTGTTTTTAGGACGTGCTTCTAAAGACATTGATATCGTTTGTGTAGGGGATGGTATGGCATTGGCAGAGGCAGTCGCAACCTACAGAGGTGTACCTGTTCGTCTATTTAAAAGTTTTGGTACAGCTATGTTGCAGTGGGATGGGTGGGTCATAGAGTTTGTAGGCGCTAGAAAGGAGTCTTACCTGTTGACTTCCCGGAATCCCAGTGTCTCAACTGGTACACTTGCTGATGACCAAATGCGGCGGGATTTTACCATTAATACCATGGCTATCTCCTTAAACAAAGCAACCTATGGGCGATGCATAGATCCATTTCATGGACAGCAAGACTTGATAGATGGGTGGCTAAGAACGCCTTGTGATCCTGTACAAACCTTTTCAGATGACCCATTGCGCATCATGCGTGCCATACGTTTGGCTGCTCAGTTGAATTTTAGGATCACACCAGAAACGTTGGTGGCTATGACCGCTGTTCGGGATCGCTTGGCTATTGTGGCGCAAGAACGCATTACGGAAGAGCTACATAAAATGATGGCCACGAATAGACCTGCTTATGGGTTTAAGCTTTTATTCGATACCAATCTATTATCGATTGTACTACCCGAATTGCAAAAGCTTTCAGGGAAAGAACAAATTGGATACCATTCCCATAAAGACAACTTTCTCCATACACTGGAGGTATTGGACAATCTGGTGCAGCATTCTGATAAACTATGGCTTCGTTGGGCGGCTGTCTTTCATGATATTGCCAAGCCATTAACTAAACAATTTGATCCGGTGCATGGTTTTTCTTTTCATGGTCATGAAGAACTAGGGGCCAGAATGTTGCCTAAACTATTTAAAAGGCTGCGTTTTCCTACTAGTCAGGAAGCCTTAGGATATGTACAAAAATTGGTTAGGTTGCATTTGCGTCCTATAGCCTTGGCCAAAGAGGTCACAGATACTGCAATACGGCGCCTTGTATATGAGGTAGGAGATGATTTAGAGGATTTATTTTTATTATGTAGAGCGGATATTACCTCTAAAAATGAAGTCAAAGTGCAGCAATATTTGGCTAACCTTGACAGCGTGCAAAAAAGGGTGGCGGAGGTAGAAGCACGTGATCAAATTAGAAACTTTCAACCAGTTATTACGGGTGTGGTTATTATGGAAACCTTTGGACTCAAGCCGTCCGCTCAGGTAGGTCGCATTAAGGAGGCCATTAAAGAGGCTATATTAGAGGGCAAGATTAAAAATGAATACCAAGAGGCGTTTGATTATATGTTGATGATTGGGGAATGTTATATGTGATACTTCAACAGAGGTGAGACATTTTTGTGTGATTCGTATAGGTTGTTAGAATAAAGGTGTAAGATTAAGTTTCGGTTTGTATTCATTTTAAATAATTTAATTATTTAATTCAATTTTTGAAATTTTTTATAAGATCAACAATCGTATCTATTTTTACACTTTGTTCTACGCTGGTTTTATTGTCTTTAGTCCTCATATTGATTGAGATGTGTATTTATGGATAACTTAATCAAGTTATCCATAAATACACATCATCACATATTAAATTATTAATTTAATATGTGATGATTAAGTAATGCAGAGGTAGAAATCCTGTCAAGTATACTGGACTGATTTATTCGGACCTTTTTTCCTTACTTTTATTTCCTATTTTTTCCCATTTCCTAGCCTACCATTTTTAAATGGTTCTCTCCATATCATCTACTATGTCTGCATACACATTATTTCCATCATGCGCTTTCTGTTTTTCTCCACATATTCTCTTCTTTATCCATGCTAAACCCCTTTTTGCTTTAGGTGTTTCTTTCTCAGTAGATTCCTTATGCTGGTTTGTATTTTGATCTTTACCACCCCTATGGCCTGTAGCGCTATCTTGTTGGATAGTAGTTGGCGTTGTTTGAGCATCTTGACTATTATCCGATGCCATAGTAGCATCTGTAGACTGCGTTTGACCTGTAGGTTTAATTTTAGATAGTGTACCATCTTTTATCCCCTGCTTATTTTTAGTCAAATCCTTTTTAACCGCTTCCTTTTTGAGACTAGCCCCTGGAGGAGATGACGACTTAGAAGCAGTTTTTTTGTTATGCTTAGTAATTTGTTGCTTGTGCACCTTTCTTTGGCTTGTTAGGCCACTTACTTCACCGCATTTGTTTGCTGTTAACAAAGGTATAAGTAATAAAAACATTAACTTTTTTGTATATATGTACATAATTACATA
This sequence comes from Candidatus Cardinium sp. TP, assembly GCF_025215055.1. Classification (GTDB taxonomy): domain Bacteria; phylum Bacteroidota; class Bacteroidia; order Cytophagales; family Amoebophilaceae; genus Cardinium. The sequence goes on along the minus strand of NZ_JANAVR010000005.1, from coordinate 30,853 downwards.
AGTTTAGGTCAGTGAAATTAACATAATGCATTATGCATTCAGTAATTCATTTCTTTGTTGCCGTCGGGTAGTATATTGGCACCCTGGCTAGGCTAAAAAAGTAGCCATAGTGGTTCCTATACGCAATCTACCCAGCTTACATAGAAAGAAATGGATGATTCAGCTGCTGGAATAGCCTTAAAGTAGCTAATGGGTCCTGCTTGCCCCATTGTTTTTATTTTGTAAAGTAACATAGGCGCTTTTGTTTTTTGTTTTGTAAATGTTTACTTTCTGCACGTACCATAGGTTGCCTACCTAAATGAACGGCTGGAGATCCCTTTGAGGTTATACATGCGGTTGCTTACACTTTTACTAACCTGGATGGGCATACTCCACGTCTAATGGTAATAAAAAAAAGATATTGTTGCAATGTTTTTGAGTTGTATTATGTCGGTTGGTTGTGGTTGCAAGCTGCATTTATGTGTAATAGGTTGTAGGATAAACCAAGGCTTTGTTTCGTTTAGTAAAGATTAGGCGTAAAATGCCACCTTATCACAATGGTTCGCTCTGTTGTTTTAGTGACTGGTGCAGAAGGTCAGTTAGGCACTGCGTTACGGGCTACCTTTAAGGCCCATGCCTTTCTTGTACCACGTTTTTACAGCAAAGCCATGCTGGATATTACAGATGCAGCTCAAATAGAGTCTTGTATCAAAGCAGATAGGGTCCAATACATTATAAACTGTGCTGCCTATACGCATGTGGCATTAGCAGAGCAAGCAGCCGCAAACTGTTTTAAAGTAAATAGCATAGGTGCGGGCTACCTGGCTGCATTAGCTGCAAAATATCGTATTGTGCTCTTGCATATTTCAACAGATTATGTCTTTGGCGCTACCAAAGGGCGTCCATTAAAGCCAAATGACTCTACGGATCCATGGAATCAATATGGTCGATCCAAACTAGCTGGAGAACAACTAATCGCCACACGTGCTCCCTCTTTTTATATCATTCGAACGGCATGGTTATATGGTGAAAAAGGGGATAACTTTTTTACAAAAATGGTTGCATTGGCTCAAAAAGAAAGTACTATTCACGTGGTTGATGACCAAATAGGCACCCCTACTTATGTCTATGACCTGGCTACTGCCATTTGGGAAATTATTGAAAATATGGCAAACAAGACGCACTATCCATCGGGTATCTATCATTATACCAATGAGGGGGTAGCCAGTTGGTATGATTTTGCCTATGCCATTCTAACTGCTTTGCCCCATCGTTGTTCCGTGGCACCCTGTGCTTCATCTTTAGCGCATCTGACAAGGCCTTACTACAGTGTATTGAGTAAGGCTTCTTTTCGAGAGGTGTTTCAAATGAAGATTCCCCACTGGCGCCATAGTCTTTCTATTTGCTTGAAAAGATGGCAGGATGCCTTGCCCTAGTCATCTCCCAAATGCATCTTTTGAGGGCGTACTTTGATCCATTACATTTTTGCTTTTGGCTATTATTTATTCTAATTTTAAAAAAAAATCTTTCTGGTGCGTACTAGTATGTATAAGCCACCTGTAAGGTGACCATGATGTGGGATGATCTACTAGAGGTACTAGGCTATTTTAGGTGCCATTCAAATTTCTTATTTTAACTTTATGGCAAATGTTGTGGCCCTTGTAGGTAGGTCTAATGTAGGTAAGTCCACCTTTTTTAATCGATTGATTGAATCAAGAAAAGCCATTATGGATGGTTCTGTCCATACAACTCGTGACCGGCATTATGGATATGCGCAGTGGGGCAATAGATCTTTTACGGTTATTGATACCGGAGGATATATGTGTGGTACGGGTCATACCTTTGAGCATGGGATTCGTGAACAGATTCAACTGGCACTTGATGAGGCCAACTTGGTCCTTTTTATGGTGGACTGTCTAGAGGGTCTAACCGATGCAGACAAGGATTTTGCGCATTTATTGCGCAAAATCAATAAACCTATTTTTTTAGTAGCCAATAAATCAGAAAGTGTCATGGCTGCGATGGTGGCACCTAGTTTTTATGCCCTAGGTCTGGGTACACCATTTCCTATAGCCGCTATAAATGGTTCGGGAACAGGTGATTTGCTCGATGCTTTATTGCCTTATCTAAAAGAAACCTCCGCAATTGATGCAGGACCAGATCAATTGCCTAGGTTCACCATTTTAGGCCGTCCCAACGTAGGCAAATCTTCTTTTTTAAATGTGTTATTGGATGAAAAAAGAAGCATGGTCAGTCCCATCTCTGGAACCACTAGGGATGCAATAGATACGGAATACAACCGGTATAATAAAAAGTTCATCCTTACTGATACAGCAGGTATACGAAAAAAGTCAAAAGTAAAGGATGCCATTGAGTTTTATTCTGTATTGCGTGCCGTCAAATCCATGCAAGACGCAGATATCTGTTTGATCATGATAGATGCCCAACATGGTATAGAAGCACAGGATATTTCACTGATTGCACTCGCACATCGGTATAAGAAGGGTATGGCCTTAGTGGTGAATAAATGGGACTTGATGGATAAAGAGGTGACAACCGCTGAGGCCTATAGAAAGCACCTATTGCGTAAGCTAGCCCCTTTAGACTATTTGCCTATTCTATTTGTTTCAACGGTAAAGAAACAAAGGGTTTACCAAACCATTGAAAAAGCCCTTTCAGTATATCAAAATAAGATAAAAAAAATTCCCACTTCTGAGTTAAACAAGGTCCTTTTACCTATTATTGAAAACAATCATCCACCTGCTGTAAAAGGAAAGTATATCCAAATTAAATATTGTACACAGGTGACGGCCCATGCGCCTACATTTGCTTTCTTTTGCAATCATCCAGCCTATATTCAGCCGAATTACAAAAGCTATTTAGTCAATCAACTTAGGGCTCATTTTAACTTTGAGGGGGTGCCTGTTCAAGTCGTATTTAAGAAAAAGTAGGGTGGTAGTATAGCTTTACTGTGGCCATGTGTCATTAAAAAGCATTGGTTAGCTGTAACTCATTTAGTTATTTTGTATAATTGTACATTAGACTTCTTACGAGGCGCACTTATATTTTTGTAGGGGAGGCGCTCTGCAAAGCCGCAATGCATGAGATGTAGGTGAGGAGATAAGCACCGGATCTATATCCACATAACCAGTAGTGTTTTGAAGTCAGTCTATATGTAATATGGTTTTGTATTTTATACCTTTACCTATTACTGAAACATACAAAAGATACCAATATGAAAATCAATAAGAACTATATGATAGGCCTATTAGCCTTCGCTTCCTTAGGTATTTTATATTATGGTTTTTTGTTCTTGAAAGGCCACAATATATTTTCTAAATATAATGATTACCAAATTATTTATCCTGTTAATAAGAACTTGTATGTTTCTGCTCCTGTCAAGCTAAAAGGTCATGTAGTAGGAATGGTTACAAAGGTAGAGATTAAGCCTAAGCAGAATTACAGCACACTGGTGACCATTGAGTTAGATAAACAATTTCCTTTAACTGATACCAGTAAGGTTATGTTGAATAATGCGGGTATGATGGAGGGCAATGCTTTGGAAATTGAGCTACACAAAGGCAACCCCATCGGTAAGCATGATATTATCATTGGCCAGTTGCATCCGGATTTTAATGAAATTGATCTTAAGGCTATGACGGCCCAGGTAGCAACGGTTACACAGAATCTCATCAAAACGACTGAGGGGGTGAATTCCATTTTAGTCAATCTTGAAAAAACAAGTGCTACCTTACATACTGCTATCGATGAGCTTGAACACAACATTACCACGATTGCAAAAAATATGATTGCGATTTCTTCGCCATTGGCAGACTCAAAAAGGGGTATACCTGCTATGTTGCCTATTTTGCATGGCCTGCTTCGAGAAATCCGCTCTATTCCCTTTAAAGATCTCTCTTTTAGGGTTACCAATATGTTGAAAGATGTAGAAACATTGATCCAGCATACCTCTAATGATGTGGGAAGTTTTGGTCTATTGATCCATGATCCAACGCTCTATCATAACCTGAACCATAGTGCAGAAAATTTGAATGCATTGCTTTTTGATCTCAAAAAGCGGCCATCGCGCTATGTACATTTTTCTCTATTTGGGTGTAGAAAAAGATAAGTAAAAAGTATTACGCAGCTGGTTGGTCAATGGCGTCAACATGGATGAATCACACTATTTTTTGTATTGGTAGCATGGGCGTATCTACTAGGTTCATGTGCACTGTTCTTTCAAACTAAGTTGTCTAATAGTTGTTGGGCGTACTATTACAAAAAAAAAATCAGGAACTAAAGGGTGATATCCGCTTAGCAACTGCCCATAATAAGGTAACCACTCAGAACTGGATAGCTGGAGAGTCTTTTCAAACTTTTCAAGAAGCTAGCCACACTTTTGTAGATGGGGTTGCTGTTTTTTTGAATATACTTTTTACGGTCATTGCTTTTACATGTGTATTTAGGCATACAGACCTCCCTAGCAGTTTGTTCTGCGCTGTTCCTTGTGCCCTATCGATGAGACTAGCAAAGCCCTTGATCCATAAACTATCCAATCAAATACAGTCGCAGAAACGTATGTGTTCAGCGCAGTGGTTTTTTGCGTTAAAAGAACAACGCCCCTGAAAAAAGTCTCGGTTTAGAAAGTGGCATTTTACAGATGATTAGGAAAAACAGTTTTCTTTGAAGTCCCCAAAGGGGGCGCTTCCTGTTTTTCCATCTGTAAGATGGCACTTTCAGCGACTTTTTATCGAGGGCTTTATTTTTTGTCCACTTCTTTATCAAGAAAAAAGTGGGATAAAATTCAGTATTAACCAGTATCGTGAACAGATACGCAGAAACTGGATGCTTTACATGCCGTTCATCGCATTTGGGATAATCTATTTTTTGGTAATCAACAATATGCCCAGGAAGCACAGCACATAGCTAAACAGCCGATAGAACTATCGCGCTGAACACATACAGCCATTTCTATCTCTGTGTTAGAATAGATGTCCCTTAAGTTGACGACATTGGCTGATCAGACACTATGTCTATTCAAGCGGATGGCGTCTGCAATTGGGGCAGGACATGTTTGTCTTGAGCCATTGCTTGATACAGTTTACATGAAAATAGTGACCACATGGTAAGCAATAGGCAGCGTTTTCAAGATATATGCTACAAGTATCTTCCTGCAATCCTATTGCGTTGTGTTGCGTTTCTATTTTCCTTGTCTGCATTTCCTCTAGGACCTGCTCTATTTGTGTGGTGCGTGTGGGCATCGATTGCCTTTTATTGAACCTAAACCAGATGACCAACCCTAGCATAGTAAAATAGCATAAGATAACGATGGGCCTGCTTTTAATTTTAAATACCATATATGTATCGTTACGACAATGTTAACGGTTGATGAAATAGGTACGCCGTGGCAATACTATATTAAATATAAAACATTATGCCATCATAGCTTCAGCAAATATAATTCTATCTATGCTACCTTAGGCATAATGGTTTAAGACTTGGTCCCGATGCGCTAAAATAGCATGTAGATAAGCATTGGTTACAAACCCAACTTCTTTCTCGGCAATTGCTACAGAAAAAATTTCTTTTAATGTGGATAGATTCGGCTTTGCTAGCGCTTTTTTTGTTTGCTCAGCGGAATATTTTGCACATGGCCAAGCCGTATAGCGGTCATCTTGCAGCCATTGCATTTTGATAAAGTACATAACGTAGCGATTTCCATTTTTTTATGCGCTCATAAAATGATGTTGAAAAGAGTGCGCCAAATTTTTCCTTTAATACTTTTGAGGGATGATCCTTGATCGCTATGGCTTCATTAAAAGGAAAAGGTTTGTCTCTATCATTGGTATGTAGCTGATGGCTATATGTGCTGCGTATAAAAGGCAGTGCGCCATATTATGCGTGTTGCATATACCTAATGGATTCATTGTCAATGGCTACAAGAGAAGTTTTTCCTTCATGTTTCGTAATCAATACATTACCAGGACAAACATCACAGTGGCCAAAAACGAAATAAAAAATCTGAAGATTGGCCAAGTCTTCAGGGTCAACTTCTTGCATGGCTTGGTTATAAGTTTCCGGGTCCAATGGGTCTATGGTTGTGTCGATAAACAGCTGTAGGGATCCCTTTCTATGTCCGATGGTCCGAATAATGGCAGGAGGGACATAGGGAAAACCTAATTAAAGAGAAGTTTGATAGGCGGCTACCTCTGCACAAGCGCTCCCGATCCAAATAGGTTTAAAAACAGCTTGTAAACCATTATCTAGTGTTACCAAGCACACTGGCGCTAGAAAAATATTTTTTCCCTTGACGGTCCAATACCCTATCCATCGGTTCCTTCTTGATGACTTTACCCGTCTCTAGTTCCAGAACTATTTTTTGATGTTGTTGCTGCGTATGGGTCACTCTTGCTTTATTTTGGGTAGCATAGATAGGAAATGCGACCATGGCGCAAATCATACCATGCAAGAGATGTTGCATATAGGACATAAATGTAAAGTTTAGTTGAGATGAAGCCATGATTAGGGTTACCTTTTTATTGGTAAAAGGTAAGTAAAAAATAAGTCTTAGGCAAAAAGTGGTCTATGGCCTATTCTGGAAGAAATCCATCTGCTTGCATCTGCCAGAGTTTTGCAAAGTGTCCTTTTTGCGCCAATAGGTCTGGTACGGTGCCATCTTCAATAATTTTCCCCTTGTCAAAAACCAAAATCCGATCCATATAATGTAAAGTAGATAAACGGTGTGCAATGACCAAAGTAGTGGAAGGTTGCATGACGCTTGTTAAATTACTTTGAATAAACTTTTCCGTAATAGAGTCTAACGCAGAAGTAGCCTCATCCATAATGAGTAGGGGCGCCTGTTTTAAAATGGCACGTGCAATAGCAATACGTTGCCGTTGTCCTCCAGACAGTTTGACGCCACGTTCCCCTACCATGGTTTGGAATCCCTTGTTGAACTGTTCTATAAAACCCATACAGTGCGCGAGTTGTGCTGCTTCCCGTACTTCTTCCGCTGTGGCATCTAAACGACCATATTGGATATTATCAAAGATCGTACGGTGGAAAAGCAGCGGATCCTGTGGAATCATCGCAATTTTCCTATGTAGAGAGACTTGTGTGACTTTTGAAATATCTTGGCCATCGATTAATATTTTTCCACTATCTAGGTTATACAACCGCAATAGGAGATGGACAAAGGTCGTTTTTCCTGAGCCAGAGTATCCCACTAAACCAACTTTTTCTCCTGCTTGAATCTGAATGGAAAGCTGGTTGAACACATTCGTTTTCGGTTTATAATGAAAGGTAATTTTATCCAAACAAATGGTCCCTTGTGGCACAAGCAACTCGGTTGCATGGGGGTGATCTTTGATCTCATGTGGCGTACTGAGTAGTGAAAGCGCTGCTTTAGAAACCCCCACTTCTTTGGCAATCTGGGTAATATGAAAAGCGCTGTGCCAAATCAATCCCATGAGATTAAAGAAAGTCATGGTGATAAGTGAGCAATCCCCTATGGTAATCCAGTGGGTATTCCATGCATAGACCAATGTGAATAGGGTAACCACAAGAAAGATTAAAGTCAGTAATCCTTTAAAAAAGTTATCTTTTTGAATCGCCCAAGAGGCTTTTTTAGACTTTTGTATCTCATCTGTTTGGTATCTATTCAGGTAACGTAGTTCGTAGGTAGTCCGTGCAAATAAACGTACGGCCAACATACAGCCTAGGCTATCCACTATTTGGCCATCTAATGTAGAAATCGATTCTGCATGGATTTTAGCTGTAGTATTGATATGTCTAATGTTCGCAATAGTTAACGCAACGAAAATGGCTACAAAAACAAGTAAGATGAGACAAAACATCTTGCTTACCTGAAGTACGAGCCCCAATGAAATGCAAAAAGTAAGCATTGTACAGAAAAAATTACCTATTATAATATCTAAGATATGCTCGCAAGCACGCGGTAATTCTGCAATTTTATTGGCGAGTCCACCTGTCAAATGTTCAGAAAAATAGCTATGCGATTGACCTTGTGTATAGGAAAGGATGCTTTCTCGAATAGCTTTACGAAAGTTAGGCCAAACATAAATAGATATAATGCTATTCGCCCGAACGGAAATTTCCATCAGCAACCAAGAGGTTAACAAACCGATGAGGGGAAAAGCCAGTGGTTGAAAAGGTGTAGCCATACCTGGTGTAAGGGCTACAAGCCTATTGATTAATATTTTGACAAAGTAAGGGCATAACGACTCATGTAAGGGCCACAATATGAGGGTAAAAAACATAAATCCGAAACCAACGCGCTGCCGCTTTACAAAATACAGGATAAAGTTGAAAAGGGTTCGGGGTAAAGCGTTTATTTCTTCAGGCATTGCAATAATTTTACGGTTTCCTAATAAACAAATGGGTTAGGGTGTGTGGGTCCCATGGGCTGAACAGCTTGCTGTCTGACCATGAGGATGGTGCATTCTATGATTGCATCGATGCCATACGCTTCATAAATATCGTTAAAAAGCACTATGGAAGCAAGGTGGAGGCGTTAAACCATCAATGATGTCAATTGAAAAGAAATATAGTATTGATTTTTAAGTAAAATACTATTTTTATAGCTGTTGGGCATGCCATGCACTTGCGACCGCTTACATAGGCATATGGCTCCCATTGTAGGTTGACCCTAGATCAGTAACCCTATGCTGCACCCCTTTGTTTTTTATGCATACATGCCTATTTTTTTACGATATATTATACAATTTTTGGGTATATGTATCCAATATGTATACATCTGTGCAAGTCATTAAGACAAAAAATATTTAACATGCGTGCTTTTAAAGAATAGAAAAAATGATTAAATTTAGGCTCTGTTTGCTAAGATGCCTGTTTTTAATACAACCATTCAAAAGTATCTTCCATTATGTCTCTACAAAGGATACTATATGTTGCCAGTGAAATAGCTCCTTTTTTGGAGACTTCTCTTGTATCAGATTGCGTACGTAAGTTACCTGAAGCCATGCAAAGCAGACAGATTGATGTACGGATTGTAGTACCTAAGTTTGGTACGATTAATGACCGTATGAATAGGCTCCATGAAGTGTTGCGTTTGTCAGGTTCTATTGTTTCGATCAATGATGTAGACCATTCTATTTCTGTAAAGGTCAGCACTATACCCAGTACGCGGTTACAGGTTTATTTTGTAGATAACGATGATCTATTTGGGCGTAGGCGATCAGTTTTTGAGGACCATCACAATAACTTTTTTGAGGATAATGACTTGCGTATGATTTTTTTCTGCACAGGTGTGATGGAAACGCTAAAAAAATTAGAGTGGGAAGCCGACATTGTGCATTGTCATGATTGGATAACAGGTCTGATACCTATTTTTTGGAAGAAGCTATATCAAGACCATCCGCTTTTTAGAAAAGCCAAGCTTGTTTTTACCGTTTATAACAATACTTTTTCGCATCATTTTCCTTGTTTAGCAGAAAAAATAGAAAAGGTAGGTATTGCTCAGGAGGATGCAGTATGGTTAACCCCGGGTGGTTTCCGCAATATTATTCAACTGGCGATGCATTATTCTGACCTAGTATTGCGTGGAGAAGCACTTGATGCTGTTGAATTTGAAGATTTGTTTAAAGACAAAGAACTCCCTTGGGTTCAAAATGATGAGCAATATAATGAGGAGTATTTTGAAGTGTACAAGCGTTTATTATCCCATGCATAATGCTATCAAGCAGCAAATTTTACCTATGTAACGGAGGATATAGGCCGATGAAACAATAAAAAGTATCTCTTGATCAAGCAAAAAGTTTGATATGTCGTCCTTCTTTATGCATTTGTTCCACTATTTAGGTTTATGGTTTCTTTTTTCTTTTTGTCCGCTTTTTGCCTATAGTAGTGATCGTCCGCTATCTGTGTGGCCCAATAGTCCATCGGTCAAATGGTTATGCACCATACGTGGGCAAAGTTTTATAGACAATACGGAGTATTTCAATAAAATCATCGAAGGAACAACCATTTTTGGGTTTAATTTTTTGCCGAATTTAACGCTTGTAATGGCTCAGGATATCAGTCTGAACTTGGGGTTCATTTGGGAGAAGCATTTTGGCCATGTGCAACCATGGCATGGCATTAGGCCTACCCTATCTATCTATTATCACCATCCACCAACTACTTGTATAGTAGGTATCTTTAGTCCTCAGACTACTCCCTTACTAGAACCGCTTTACCTACAGCGCAAGCCGTTTATCGAGGGATTGCATTTTAGGTTGGCAAAAAACAAAAATTATCTATCAGGGTGGCTCGATTGGCGTACTTTACTATCCAAAAAAGAGAACAAGCCAGAATCCTTTACCTTGCATTTAGAGGGCGCATGCTGCCAGGGCGATTCGAGTCGGACCGTTACGCTCCCCTTTCACCTGGCTGTTTACCATTTAGGTGGGCAGGGTATACAGGTTAAAGATTATAGTTTATGGTGTGGTGCAACTGGTTTTGCCTTGCGTTTTTCCAATTGTTTGGGTGGATCCATCTATGGGGCTAGTTATCTACTATTTAGTAGGTATATCAAAGCTATAGACCGTCCTTTTAAAGAAGGGTGGGGGCAATGGCATACGATTGATTGGCAGATGCCCTGGCTAGGCATATCGTTGAGTTATTGGTATGGCCATAATTTTTCTTCCGAAAATATGGGTCATCCACTCTATCAATCTATTCGTATAGAGGATCGGAGAGCGGTCTACTATGAGCGCATTAGAAGCCTTTTATTTTTATCCATATATAAACATTGGAGGCACCGTTCAGGTGTAACGATTCAAGCTGTTGTTAGACCCTATTACGATTGGAAGAATCGGTTGTTGGAGTATGGTTTTTCGTCTACATTAACCTATGCGCACGCTATTACCCTGCAAGAGGCAAACAATATAAAATAGCATACCAACCTTTTTATGGCTGAATTATTGATTTATCGTGCTTCTGCAGGTTCTGGTAAAACCCATGTATTGGTAACCCGTTACATTCAATGGGCCTTACGTTGTCCAGATGCTTTTAAGCATATCTTGGCGGTAACCTTTACCAATCGTGCGACCCAAGAAATGAAACAGCGGATTCTAGCCTATTTATATAGTTTATCTATTGGAGAAGAGGCTGTTGTACAAGAGATGTTGTGCCTAACAGGGTGGGGGCGTGCACAACTACAGCGGCGCGGAAAGGAAGTATTAGCTATGATGGTTTACCAATATGGTGATTTTTCAGTTACCACCATCGATAGCTTCTTTCATAAGCTTATTCAATCCTTTGCCCAATCGATGGGGTTGCCGCATCAGTTTGCCATTGAAATGGATGAGTCGTTGGCTTTACAAGAAACCATAGAGGCGTTATTTACCTTAGATGACCCTTTGCTGCAAGAATGGATGGTTGACTTTGCACTTACCAAGCTATTGGCTGGTAAAAGTTGGCATATTAAAAGCCACATTCAGGAGCTAGGTAAGGCACTTTTTAATGAATCATTTAAGCTACATGAACAAGCATTATTAACCGCTTTTGAGCAGAAAGAGAGATGGTTTCACTTTGTAACCACCACACAAGCATGTTGGCATGGTTTTGAAGAAAAGATGCAACAGCTTGGTCAAACTGCCCTCACCATATTGAAGCAAGAGGGACTTACACCAGCAGATTTTGCCTATGGTACTAAAGGGGTAATTGGCTATTTTTTAAAGTTAGCCAGCAAAAAAGAGCTACAGCCAACCAAACGAGCCCTTCTAGGAAGTGATGATCTAACCAGTTGGTATAAAAAAAAACATCCATCTGCTGCTATCGTTAGGGTAGTGGAGACGTTACTCCATCCTCTACTGATAGAGGCGATAACCTTGCATGCACAAGAGGGCTTAGCCTATAGAACCGCTATGGTTCGTGCCCGTTTTACCTATGCCTTTGGTATGATTGGTGCCCTATTGATAGGGTTAGAGCGGTATAGATCCCAAAACCATCTCTTGTTTATATCCGATGTGGCTGCCTTACTCTACCAAGCCATTCAAGGCAGTGATACCCCCTTCTTATATGAGCAGATAGGGAATCAATTCCATCATTTTCTTATAGATGAATTTCAAGATCTTTCTCTTTTTCAGTGGATGAATATCAAGCCATTGTTACGCAATGGGCTCGCACAAGGCCATAGTAGTTTAATAGTAGGAGATGTGAAACAATCTATTTACCGTTGGCGTGGCAGCAATTGGAAACTTTTGAACCATCAAGTAGCAGCAGAATTTAAGGAAAGCACCATCCATGGTTTAACTACCAATAGGCGCAGCAAAGAGGCGATCGTATTATTTAACAATTGTTTTTTTAAAAGGGCTGCTGGCCAATTGGTTGATTATCTCGAAGCCACTTTGCCCCCTATGGAGCCATTGGCGCATGAGTTGGCCCAAATGAGGCGCGCCTATGATGACCTCGCACAACAACCCGATGTGCAACCAGGTGGCTATGTAGAGCTTTTTTTACTTCGTTCTGAGCAAAAAGCAGATGATGCTATGGTTGTGCATACGCAACAAGCCTTTATAGCGTTACTAGAACGCTTGCAAAAAGAGGGCATTCCAGCAAAGGATATAGTGGTATTGGTGCGCAACCATCGTGAAGCCACTTTGCTAACCCAAACCACTGCTACCTATAAGGTCGTATCAGACCATGCCTATGCTTTAGGGAGTCATATCGCCATAAAAGTACTTATACATACATTGTATTATCTTCATAATGAATATGATTTGATTAATATAGCTGCTTGGATAGAGACCTATGCTAGTTGTACCTCATCCAGTATAGGGCACCATGATAGATTGTACAAAGCAAGCGATATAGACAAGCTCATTCCCCACTCTTTTTGGGTCCAAAAAGAGTTTTTAAAAAATACATCCGTTTATAGCTGTGTGCAGCTACTGATTGCCTGTTTGTTTCACCTCCCTCATGATTTTGGCGATGTATTGGCTTTTTTCCAGAGTATCGTTTTAAATGGTTTCCTTACCGGCACTACTTCTATAGAAGCCTTTTTAGTCTGGTGGGAGAAAAGAGGTCGCATGATCAAACTACCCATTAGCCATCAGGACCATGTGATCAAAGCAATGACCATTCACCAAGCCAAGGGGCTAGACTTTAAGGTAGTCATCATCCCTTTTTGTAGTTGGGTTTTGGACCATCCTTCCCAACATGGCCCCATCTTATGGAGCCTACACCATGCGCAACCTTCCTATTTTCCTATATGGCCGATAGGCTATGGTACAGCACTCAAAGAAACCCATTATGCGCAAGACTATTACTTAGAACAAATCCAAATCCATCTAGATAACCTCAATCTCCTCTATGTAGCGTTTACAAGAGCTGCTGCACAACTCTATGTGATTGCCCCACTGCCAGGTAAAATGGAAGGTATGGCTACCATTGCTGATGTAATCTACCAATCCTTGCAGCCAACAGCGCATTTATCTAGCGTAGACCTACCATGGGTAGCTGATGTAGAAGAAACCGTTGCAGGTACTAGGTTTTGTTTTAGCTAATCTTATTGAGCTGTGTGATGTAATCATCAATATATTTTTTTATCCGTCCTATTTACGTATGTGTTCAGCGCGATCGTTTTTGCGTCAAAAAAACGCCCCTGTAAAAAGGCGCGGTGTAGCAAGTTGGCATCATGCAGATGATTAGGAAAAACAGTTTCCTTTGAAGCCCCCTTTGGGGGCGCTTTCTGTTTTTCCATCTATAAGGTGACACTTTCAGCGGCTTTTTACCGAGGGCTTGATTTTTTATCCACTTTTTTATCAAAAAAAAAGTGGATAAAATTCATCATTAACCAGTAATGTGAACAGATACAAAACTGGAATAGAATTCATAAAGCGAAGAGATGCATCTCTAGTGCCCTTAGACATTAACGATCCATAGATGCATGGCAGTGCCTAACGGTACTTTGCTACCTGGTTCAGGGTGTTGTCGTATAACGGTACCAATCGTTGCTTGTTTGTCCTTTACACGGTGCAGCACCCCTATACGCATGCCCTGCTCGAGTAACATGAGCCGTGCTTCTTCTAAGGGCATTTCTAGTACATTAGGTACCTCAATCGTTTGATTGCCTAGTCCAGTACTAACGACTAAGTCGATGATAGATCCTTTATGAATCGGTTTGCCAGCAGGGATAGGATGACGATTGTGCCATTGTTCTAAAACAGTACATTCTGTAATATCAGAGACATACTTGATGTCACCTAGTTTGAGTCCCTTATTTTTTAGCAATAGTTTTGCCTGTTTAACAGAACCATCAATCAGGTTAGGCATAGATACAAGGGGAGGATGTTCTGCATTTAAGGTTAAATAGATTTTTCTATTTTCCTTCACCCAAGCACCTGCTGCAGGAAATTGTTGTAAAACGGTAAAAGGAGGTAGTTGTACGGAGTACCCACTGTTATCTGTGATCACGTAATGCAGATGATCTTTGCTTAACTTATCTTCCAATTCTTTTAAATGCACACCGGTTAGGTCAGGGACCTGAACAATTTTACCTTGATGTGTAAGATAAGGCAATGCTATATAGAAAAAGATATATAGTATAGCTATACTTAAGCAAACCATGTAAACAAGGTGTTTCAATAGCTTGATTAACTTTTCTTTGTTCATCTCTCTAAAGTTGGCGTAGAAGTAGCAAAATTTCTTTTGGTGGCCCCATATTGAATAATAGCATCTATAAAATCAAATGGAGTATAGCCATTTAGGGCACATTGGTGAAAAATACAGGTAGCTGGTGTCATGGCAGGTAGCGCATTGACTTCAATTACCCAAACTTCTACTTTTTGCGTGATTTTTACAAAAGCATCTATTCTGGCGTAGCCTTGTATATCTAAAGCTTGTGCAATGGTGGCCAGCTGATGCTTGACACTTCCTCGGATCATGGCAGCTACTTTGGCATCGCTGTGAAAGCGTGCAGGGGTAATATTATGCCCTTCCCCTGCTAAAAATTTTTCCTCTAATGAGAGTATGGCAGCTGCGGATACAGTTTCTGAGGGCTCAAAGATCTCATATAAGGTATTGCCATTGGGATCAATATGGGTTAGTAAGCCTGTTGTAGTTTCTAAACAACTAAGGCTTTCCTGGTCTTTTTGGATCAATTTTTCTAGTAAAAATCGTTCTTGCCTAGGCACATAGTCTGTCGTTTGTAGTCCTAGTATGTCCATCAGATCAGCCGCAATCAGTGGTTCGCTTCTAAAACTGGCAGCTGCATAAGCGACCAACATGGCGCGATTGGTGATGCGTAGCACCCCTGCACTACAACCATCATCGACTGGTTTGGCAATAATGGGATAGGTAAAGATCCTTTCTATCGCATGGATGGCGCTATCCTCCATCCCATCTTTTTTTGTAATGATCCGTTGTGGGGCAATATGGAATCCATTTTGGGCTAAAAATTGATTGGTGGCATACTTATCGATGGTTAACGCGGTAGTGGCAATACCAGAACCGTTATAAGGTATATCATAGTCCTCTAGTATCCTTTGCAAGGTGCCATCTTCTCCAGGTCTACCATGTAAGGCTATAAAGATAAAATCTATGTTTTTTTTTAAGTCAGAAAAGGTGACTTCTTGCGGTATAAAAATAGCCGCTTTTGCATAATGGCTGGTGAGGGCAGCAGCCTCCTTTCTAATAGGGGTCAGTAGTCTTTCTGATCTATTGAATTTAGTGGGATGTAAAAGTGCATCATGGATATCATCTGCATTATCTTTTAGCAAAAGGGCAGCAGGCAGTATAAAAATACGATAAGCTCCCTTATCGCCAGATAGAAAAAGCGGCAAGGCTTCATATTGGGTAGAGGCGACCAATTTACTATAGACGTTTCGCCCACTTTCTAATGATACATGTCGTTCGGGTGTAAACCCGCCCATTAATACGCCTATTTTTTGGTTCACCACTTACTATTCCTTATACTTCCTCTAGCTCAGGCATCTCTGGTTCATCTTCAGGTTGTGCTTCACTCGGTGCTACTTGAGTGGCAGATGTAGCTTCAGCAGGTATATCCTTCGTTTCTTGGCGTTTCCCTATTAAACGTTCTAAATCTGACTTCAGTATCGTTTCTCTTACCAGTAAAGCCTCCGCTAAAAGGGTTAATTTATCGATCTTTTCTTTGAGCAATGCCTTCACCCGTTCATATGCACCATCTATAATGGCTTTTACCTCTTCATCTATCGTATGGGCTGTTTTTTCTGAGTAAGGCTTTGTAAAGGTATAATCAGCTTGTTTGGAGTTGTGGAAAGAGAGGTGACCTATCTTAGGATTCATGCCATATATGGTAACGATGCTATAGGCCAATTTAGTAGTTCGTTCCAAGTCATTTAGGGCACCAGTAGAAATTTTTCCAAAAATAAGTTCTTCGGCCGCCCTGCCTCCCAGTGCCATAGCCAATTCATCCAACAATTGATTTTCTTGATAGACAAATTGCTCTTTGGGCAAATATTGCGCATAGCCCAATGCAGCTATACCCCGCGGTATAATACTTACCTTGATCAGTGGGTGTGCATGTTCTAAAAACCATCCAGCAATGGCATGACCTGCTTCGTGGTAAGCTACTATTTTTTTTTCTTCTGGAGAAATCAATTTGTTTTTTTTCTCTAATCCGCCAATAATTCGATCTATAGCTGCATGAAAGTCACTCATTGTGACAAACTTCCTGTTTTTTCTCGCCGCTATTAAAGCTGATTCATTACACATATTAGAGAGATCCGCTCCAGAGAATCCTGGTGTTTGTTCCGCCAGTTGTTTAATCCGTATGTGTCGTTCTAGCTTTAACCTTTTGCTGTGGCAACGTATAATGGCTTCTCTATCTACTACATCTGGATGATCTATCGTGACCTGTCTATCAAACCTTCCAGGACGGAGGAGTGCAGGATCCAATACTTCTGCTCTATTGGTAGCCCCTATTACAATCACACCCGAGTTGGTTGAAAATCCATCCATTTCCACCAAGAGCGAGTTCAAGGTATTTTCACGCTCGTCATTCACACCAGGCATATTGGCTTTGCCCCGTGTTCTACCTACTGCATCAATTTCATCGATAAAAATAATACAAGGTGCTTTTTCCTTTGCTTTCTTAAAAAGATCACGAACACGTGCCGCACCTATCCCTACAAACATTTCCACAAAGTCTGATCCAGAGAGGCAAATAACAGGCACACCTGCTTCTCCCGCTACCGCTTTGGCCAGTAATGTTTTCCCTGTTCCCGGCGGGCCTACGAGTAGCACACCCTTAGGAATTTTTCCACCAAGCAGCGTAAATTTTTCAGGTGTTTTCAAAAAGTCTACCACTTCTTTTACTTCTTCCTTAGCCTCTTTCATGCCGGCTACATCTTGGAATGTAACCTTTAGCTGATTGTCTTTATCAAAGATGGTTGCTTTTAAGGTATTCATATTAAAAAGCTGCGTACCAGGTCCGGCCATACCATTGCCTGGTTTGCGAATAAAAAACCAATAAATAAGAAACAGCGTCAGCAAAAAGGACCAATTGATGAAACTAGTAGGCTCTGAACGTTCTTCACACGTGTAGCCTATTCTTACTTCCGGTTCCATTTTAGCTTCTATAGCTGCAAACTTTTTATCAAAAATATCAAAATTGGGTATGCGCAAGGTGTAGACCACCCCACTGGTGCTTTTCCAGACCGCTCTTCTGGTGTGTTCCTTTTGGTACTCCTCTTTGCGCAATGCATCCGCTTTGAGGACTATTTCTACCAGGTGTTGATTGGTGATTAAAGTAACAGATTTCACCTCTTGGTTCAGCATCATTTTTTCAAAACGTTTCTCAGAAATAGCAATGGTACTTTTTTCCTTGCTGTAATAAAAAAGCAAGCCCAATATGACCAATATAGCTAGTATAAAAATGGACTGAGGAGCGTTGTGTTGTGCAAACTTTTTTTCTCTTTGTTTCATAATTTGGTTTAAATTGAACAGCTGTTTATTTTGCTAAATGAAGAGGCAAATTTATAAAAAAATATTGAAGAAGGTGATCAAAAGGTTTGCATAACGGCTTGAGGAATACCTTGCGCAAATTTGTGCCTATACCTTTGGGTGTTATTCGGCTTGGTACTGTACCACTTCCATGTATCTATTTTCTACCCCTTTCCAGTGAATGATGTTCCAAAAAGTATCTATATAGGCTACACGCCTATTTTGGTACAAAAGGTAATAGGCATGTTCCCATAGATCTAATCCTAAGATAGGCACGCCTTGTTCTTGAATGGGCGTGGTGTTCATAAGGGGATTATCTTGATTATTCGTTGTAGAGATAAACAAACTACTATCTTTCTTGGCTACAGATAACCAGGCCCATCCCGAACCAAAGTGTGCAGCAGCAGCTGCAGTAAACAGTTCTTTAAAGCTTTCAAAGCTTCCAAATGATTTTTCTAATGTACGCAATAGGTTTGTTCCAGGTAATTGCGGACCATTAGGTGTAAGGGTTTCCCAGAAAAATAGATGATTAAAGTGGCCACCTGCATGGTTGCGCACAGCAGTGCGGTAGGCACTTATATCTTTGAGCAGGTGGGTTAACACCGATATCTCAGTGCCTTCTGCCGTAGCTATTGCGGTACCCGCAATAGCCTGATTGAGTTTATCCACATAGGCTTGATGGTGTTTGGTATGGTGGATCTCCATAGTTTTGGCATCTATGTGGGGTGTAAGTGCGCTGTAACCATAAGGCAAAGCGGGAAGTGTAAAAATCATAACCATTTAAGTTTTCAATAAACATACAATAAGCTTGCTGCGCTACAATATAGCGTTTCTTAACTTTTTAAAAAAACAAATCAGTAATTGATTGCTTTCTTTTGCTAAAATAGCTGCTTGGACAGCTGTCCGTGGGTGCAGAGCAGTCTTAGCTAGGGCTTGGTACCCTCTTTTGGGGTCACTAGCACCGAAAACCAGTCGTTTGATTTGAGACCAGTAGAGTGCACCGCTACACATGATACAGGGCTCTAGGGTAACATATAGGGTGCAGTTCGGGAGGTATTTGCTATTGAAGTAATCAGCGGCAGCGGTTATGGCCAAGAGTTCTGCATGAGCGGTTGGGTCTTTGAGTCGCTCTACCTGGTTATGGCCGCGTACAATAATCTTATGATCTGCTACAACTACCGCGCCAATAGGCACTTCTCCAGCTTCAGCTGCGCGCGCTGCCTCTTTAAGTGCTGCTTGCATAAAGAAAACATCATCAGCAATAGGTTGTATAGGGTTCATGTAATGCAGTAAGCTTATGCAATAGGAGATAAAATCTTGTAACCGTTGTTAAAACAATAAAGGCAATGGCCAGACAAAAGCTATTGGAATGGGCAATCTATTTTAGTAAGCTTGCAGATCAGCTTCTTGGAAGTATGCTGTATAATTACGACAATAGCAGCTATATAGCACTGGAAAACCCATACACTAAGTGATCTAGTTACCATTTGTACATCCTATGTCCATTGGTATTGTCTCTTAATGCATGGGCCCATGTTAAACTAAACTATAATTGAAAACCAATTACAATAATAAGTATATACAAAAATAAATTAATACGCAAGGGTTTGGGCTTTTCAAAAGTAATCATTCCAGCAGTGGGGGCATTTTGTTAATTATGCAAAGTGGATGCAGTCAAGTATCTAGGCAGCTTGGAGTCCTTAATAAGGAACAGATTAATAAAGGAAATACCCATAAGTCTACAGGCCAATCAGATACTAGATCTTTCTCTGTATGGGGAAATGAAATAACTGTCGAACAGGGAAACGTAATTCTAGTAAACAATTCTAAAAACCATAATGATGAGGGAAACAATACGCCTAAAATAGTGCATAGCCTGGACGGCGATAAGAAGAAATTTAGGGTAAAGCAGACCAAGAATGGATTCTGGATCACGTCAAACAATTCGACGCAATCTAGTTGGAAGCAGAGGTGGCGTACCTTATTCAATTGCTTCAAGTCCGCTAATAAGAAGTAGCCTTTAGATAAGCAGAATGATTGTAGTACGCAATGTACTATAGCAATGCCATCCTATGCTTGTAGAAATGGATGGTTCATATTATTTGATTATCCATATGATATATTTCTTTTGCTTGATTAACGACTGATTTTCGGATCATATTTAAGCGCGTAATGCCCAATCTAAATTTATCTCTTCGGAAAGATTTACTATTTTTATCTGGTAAAGAGAAAGCATAATGCTATATAGATGAAAGCAAAACTGGTAACCAAGCCCCAACTATCGATATTACTGGCCAATGCCCTGATTCATTTTGATACCGCTTTATATGGCTATTTGGTGCCCATTATCGCCCCTCTTTTTTTTCCCAAAAAGGGGTTAGTGGTTCAGTTGATAGGGGGCTATAGCCCATTGATGATTTCCTTTGTAGCCAAACCATTGGGCCTGCTTTTTTTTAGCAAAATGGCGCAGGAGAGGAAAGCAAGCATTGCCTTGCGCTATACGCTTTTGGGTGTAGGCGTTAGTTTAGTAGTGATGAGTTGCTTGCCTATTGATGGAGCACTGTGGGGTATGATTGGGTTGCTAGCGGTCCGAACCTGTGCAGAATCATGTGCAGCGGGAGAACATCATATTGCCAAGATCTATCTACTGCAAGGGCTGGCTATGCAACAGGCTAAAAAGCTTGCCTCATTCTATGAAATTGCTACTATGGCAGGTATCTTATCTGCTGGGGCAGTGGGTACCTGTTTCGTATGGATCAAAAATCCCCTGCTATACTGGCGGTTGCCTTTTTTAATCGCAGCGTTATCTACGCTATTGAATGTGGTGCTTTTTAGGTTAAAGGCGAAAGAAGAGGAAGTAGATGGCCACCCTTACAAAACAACGTTACAACCAATCTACCGACCCATTATACGCATTGCTATAGTGGCTGGATTTGGTTACATAGCTTATACCACTCCTTTTCTTTTCATGAATAGTTTTGTACCCATGGTGACCACCTTTACCTATGTCGCTATGATGCAATACCTACCAATCTTTATGGTATTGGATATCATACTCATTGGTTGGGTCGCTAAAGTGGGGTATAAATATGACCACAACAACCTTATGGCGGTAGCCAGTGGGCTGGTTGCCTTATCTATTATTCCCCTTTTTGCAGGCTTACCAGCTGCTTCTATCTTTTATGTAACTGCAGTACGTTGTTGGTTGATTTTTTTGGGTGTAGTCTTTAGCTGTTTTTTAACCATTTGGGCGAAAGAACAAGTCGCTGTAGCCACATCCTATGTGACCATAGGCTTTGCTACCGTATTGGGTAGTAGTTTGTTTGGAAAATCTGCTACGGCTATTTGTTTCTATCTTTTTCATAGGTACAATAGCCCCATAGCCCCTGCTTGTTATATAGCACTTTTGGCTTTTGCAGCTACACTTGTTATGATGAACTCTGCATCAAAATAATCGCCTTTTTATAAGTCGAGATTTGGTGTGTAGCACTGCCCTATAGGCGGATAGAAAAGTATATAATAAACTTTGATTGCCAATATAATGAACTGTTCATTGATAAAAGTTTCGGGTTAGTCTTTATTTAGATTAATGCTTTGCTTTACAGATAAAGTTTTTGTAAAAGCAGGATAGCTAAAGTTACTAAAAGAATAGATACCCACACTTGTAGCTATTTATGATGATTTAGTCGCAAGTTAAAGCTCTGCTCAAATTTTGCCTATATGATAAATATCTGTTCATCCAATGGCGTCAACTTAAGTATTTTTTTATTGATTTTCAAATAAAAATATCTATTCATACCATTGATTAATAAGGCATTTTTATCCCACTTTTTTCTTGATAAAAAAGTGGACAAAAAACCAGTGACTGGAACGACAGATACCTACCATTTTAATGGGTGTTTGATTCCATTTCGTCCATTTAAAGCGTTCATGTCCGCCGACAAAAAAACTTGGCGGACATGGGCAACGACGTATACGCATTAGTCATTACTATCTCTGTGTTAGAATAGATCTCCCTTAAGTTGACGCCATTGATCATTCCTTATGGGGACACTTTTTTTGAAAATTTTATTTTTTTATCTAACTTTGGGGATCGGGTGCTTATTTTGTTTAGTAACTTTATTTATGGCCCTGTTTTATGGTGAATGTAGCTCAGCTGGTTAGAGCATTGGTTTGTGGTACCAAGGGTCGCGGGTTCGAATCCCGTCTTTCACCCCATTTTTCTATTTCAATTATTTTTTCAATTATTTTTTATTTCAGTTTATGCTCTATATAAGAAGTTTATTTAAAACAGTTGCTTTATTTTATTTATCAACAGTGTTGTCCCCAGGATGTGCGTCTCTTCCTAAACAAGGTGGGGAGCTTAAAGCATCTAGTAAGGAAAAAGCAAAAACTCTTCACAAGAAACCAGTACAAAGTGGTGATAAAAAAGCATCAAAAAATGAGATAAAGCCACCGCAGCAGCCGTTTATACCTTCCCATTCAAGACCATCCCTGCCTGTTGCTTTAACAAAAAATGAGATAAAGCCACCGCAGCAGCCGTTTATACCTTCCCATTCAAGACCATCCCTGCCTGTTGCTTCAACACCATCACAGGATGCTAATCAGGAAAAACGTAAAAAAGTGTTCGAAGGCTCTAGTCAAAAGTGTCGCATGATGTCTGTGAAAGAACTCCTACGTAAAAAATATAAGCTGCTCGATCAAATAATCAAAGATTATGGAAAAGATATTAAAGAATCTGTTCAAGATAACTTTTCTAAGGTAGACAAGAAATTTACTGCTCTGCCTTTTGACGAACAGAAACTTCTAATTGATTACTCCGTAAAGTGTGAACAAGCCAATGATGAGTATTGGAAGCAGTGCTATGAGACGTGCAGACAGGTCCAGAAGAAGTTTGGACAGTTGGCTAATCTTCTTCATAAAGGAGAGCACTACGAGATAGATGTAAGCAGCAATCCATCTGAGCCTATATTTCAGGATATTATTAAAGTGAGTCGAGAGTCAGCTGAGATTATTAAGATGAGTTCTTCTGACTTTATTTACTTTATTTCTACATGCATGAAAATGGAAAAAGCATTTCTAGAGTGTTCATCTCAAGAGCAGGCAACCTATTTGCCTCATTTGGAAGATATTAGATCTTTACTCATGCCTTTAAGTGAAAAACAACAAAAGGTCCCTATTCAAGTGGAAAAGCAGTTTCCTATATATAAACAAATACTAGAAAAGATACGTTCCATAATGGAACAGGACAAAAAAGTAAAAAATACCTACTCATATATTAGAACTATTTCAGCAGCATGCTGCACAATTATCTAAAAAAATAGTAGAAAAGCTAGATTCCATAATGGAACAGCACAAAGAAGTAATCGGATAAACTTCATAACTCAAGAGTCCGTGCTGGAGGCAGATAATGTAAAAAGTAAGAATAGGCTTTCTGATCACATCTTTTTCGAAGGAGCTTTTTTTAGTTTCTTGTAAGCAGTCTTACTATATGGACGCATTTGCTATTTATTAAGCTATTAGCGGTCAATCAGCCCTCTTTCTTTATCGGCGGCTGGTAGCAAGACTACAGTTGAAGTGTAATATATTTTCCTTAAAAACTATCTATCTTGCAATAGACCTCTTTCAAGACTCGATTTCTAATGGCAATCTTGTGGTCTATGCGCTCAAATACAGCTGGGTATCCTGCCGACTGCGCCGCTCCTAAAAATTGCTCATCCCAAATAGGGAGAGGTTTAATGTGCACGACACTGATATATTTGTCATTACGACTAAATTAGAAACAAGCTATGGAAAAAATTACCCCAAAAGTCAACCTAGCCTTCAAAAAAATCTTTAGTGTAGAAAAAAAACAAAGATCTACTGATTTCTTTTAATGATGCATAACTTTTGCCATTTACATTGCCATACAGAATATTCCCTATTGGACGGTGCCGCCAAGGTAGAGCGGCTTATAGCGGCCAATAAACAACTGGGTATGGATGCATTGGCCATTACAGACCATGGCAATATGTTTGGGGTGCCTCATTTTGTATCTGCAGCTGCTAAGGAAGGGGTAAAACCTATTATAGGATGTGAGTTTTATATCGCACCTGACCGGCATAATCATAAAGATAAAACCCGCTACCACCAGTTGTTGTTGGCCAAAAATGCCATAGGCTATCAAAACATTACCAAATTATCTTCCCTCGGTTTTTTAGAAGGCTATTATTATAAACCCCGCATTGATAAGGCTTTGCTCAAGCAGTATAAAGAAGGCTTAATCGCCACTACCTGTTGCTTGGGTGCAGAGATTCCTAAAACCATTATTCGTTATGGTGAAGCGGCTGCAGAAAAGTTGTTTGTAGAATGGTTGGAGTTATTTGGAGCAGATTACTATATAGAGCTACAACGGCATGGTATCCAAGAACAAGAAGTTTGTAATGTCGTATTGCTGCGCTGGGCAGAAAAGTATAATGTACCAGTCATTGCTACCAATGATGTCCATTACACTACGCAACAAGATAGTCTTGCGCAGGATGTATTGCTCTGTTTACAAACTGGAAAAGATTACAACGATCCCAATCGGATGCGTTTTAGCAACGATCAATTCTTTTTAAAGTCACCAGCAGAGATGGCGCTGCTTTTTGCAGATGTACCCGCGGCTATTACCAATACACTTGCTTTGGTAGAAAAAATAGAAACGCCCTCTTTGACGCGTGATGTGCTGCTGCCTATTTTTCAACTCCCTAGCGGCTTTTCAGATGCCAATCGCTATCTAAGCCATTTAGCTTTCTCCGGTGCCCGTGTGAAGTATGGGACCATTTCTACCGAAGTAGAAAGTAGACTGAATTATGAGTTGGCCATTATTGCTCAAACCGGTTTTGCAGGCTACTTTTTAATTGTACAAGACTTTATTGAAGCAGCGGTACAATTAGGGGTCATTGTAGGGCCAGGAAGAGGGTCCGTAGCAGGTTCCCTAGTAGCTTTTTGTATAGGGATTACTAAAATAGATCCCCTGCATTATAATCTACTTTTTGAACGCTTTCTGAATCCAGAACGGGTTTCTATGCCCGATATAGATGTAGACTTTGATGATGAAGGTCGTAGAAAGGTAATCGATTATGTTGTGCAAAAATATGGTCGCAACCAAGTTGCCTCTATTATTACTTTTGGTAGCATGGCCGCTAAATCGGCTATACGTGATGTAGCACGTGTCTTGGGCGTCCCTTTGGCACGCGCCAACTATTTAACCAAGTTGATACCAGATAGATTAGGCATTACTTTATCAGAAGCCTTTGAAGAGGTAGGGGAACTCGCTGAGATTAAACAAGCCATTGCCACGCCAGAAGGTAAAGTGCTGGACTTAGCTCAAACCCTAGAAGGCTTGGTGCGCCATACCGGTATCCATGCTGCAGGTATCATTATTGCACCTAATGATATTATAAATTATATCCCAATAAAAACAGATAAAAACGCTGACTTATTGGTAACTCAATATGATGGGTCGGTATTGGAAAAGGTGGGTATGCTGAAAATGGATTTCTTGGGGCTCAAGACGTTAAGTATTATTAAAGATGCCCTGCTATTGATCCAACAAAATAGAGCCATTACCATAGATATAGATCTGATTCCATTAGATGATCCACTTACTTTTCAATTGTACCAGTCCGGTAGTACCAAAGGTACCTTTCAATTTGAATCAGAAGGCATGCGCCAATGGTTGGTGAAACTGCAACCCACTACGATGGAGGAGCTGATTGCCATGAATGCACTCTATAGGCCCGGTCCTATGCAGTTTATTCCTAATTTTATTGCGCGTAAGCATGGCAAAGAAGCCATTGAATATCCACATCCACTTTTGGAAACCATTTTAAAGCCCACCTATGGCATTATGATTTACCAAGAGCAAATCATTCAAACGGCTCAAGCCATGGCAGGTTATACGCTAGCTGGTGCCGATTTATTGCGTAAGGCTATGGGTAAAAAAAATGCGACAGAAATGGCAAGGCAACGTGATATCTTTGTAACAGGAGCAGCACAAAAACATCAGATTCCTAAAGAAAAAGCATTGGCTATTTTTGAGATTATGGAAAAATTTGCGCAATATGGCTTTAATCGTTCACATGCAGCGGCTTATTCGCTTATTGCCTACCAGACTGCTTATTTAAAGGCCCATTACCCTACCGAATATATGGCTGCGGTATTAACCCATAACCAGGGCGATATCGATAAAATTACTTTCTTTATGGAAGAAAGCCGCCAGCAAGGACTTGCTGTCTTAGGTCCTGATATCAATGCAAGTCAAGTAAATTTTAGTGCTGGTTTTCATAAAGAAATACGGTTTGGACTGGGGGCGATTAAAGGAGCGGGCGAAGCAGCGGTTACCGCTATTATAGCAGCAAGAGCGCAAAAGGGCGCTTTTAAAGATATTTTTGATTTTGTAGAGGCGGTCCAACTCAAAACGGTCAACAAGAAAACCATGGAAGCCCTTGCCTTATCCGGTGCATTTGATACCTTTAAGGGCCTGCATAGAAGGCAGTATGTCTATGAGGCATCCGGTAGCAGTTTTATAGAAAAAGTCATACAATACCGCAACCGCATTCAAAAAGAGCGCACGGAGGCTCTTCAATCACTCTTTGCAGCGAGTGCGTATAGTCAAATTAAAAGGCCAGAACCAGTTGATTGTCCACCTTATGAGCCATTGGAACAATTGCGTATAGAGAAAGAACTGGTTGGTTTTTATATTTCTGGCCATCCATTAGATCCATTTAAAGTGGATATAGCTAGTTTTTGCAATGCCACCACTCAAAATATATTGGCTACTAGTCGCAAAGCAGTAACCATAGCGGGTATGCTTACCGCTTCTACCATTAAGCAAAATGGTAAAGGCAATGCCTATGCTTTACTTACATTAGATGATTATTATGGCTCGCTTAACTTTGCTCTTTTTGGAGAAGACTACTTAAAGTACAAACATCTATTAGCAGTCGGCACCCTACTCTTTTTGACAGGTAGTGTAGCCCCACGTTATGGAAGCCAAGCAATGCAAACCTTTAAGCCACAAGCCATGCACCTATTGGAAGAGATGCGAGAGCGCATGGCCAAAGGGGTCCATTTAACGCTGGAACAACACCATATCAACCCGCTATTGGTGCATGAATTGGAAGCTGGCATCAAACGTTATCCAGGTAAATATTTGATAAAGATATCCATTGTGGATCATGACGCGCAAATCACCATTCCCACCTTTTCTACCCAATACCGTGTGGCACTTACCAATGAACTATTGGATTGGCTCAACCAGTTGTCTATCAATTTTCACTTGTTTATGTAAGTATATACATAATATGTAGGGATCTTACGTTGGTTGCTATTGTATGTTTGATCTATAAAGCTTAAATTAAGTTATCTGTTCAGCGCAGTGGTTTTTTTTGTCAAAAAAAACGCCCCTGTAAAATGTCACTTTCAGCGACTTTTTGCCGAGGGCTTGATTTTTTGTCCACTTTTTTATCAAGAAAAAAGTGGGATAAAATGCATCATTAACCAGTATCGTGAACAGATGCTAAATTAATTCGGAGTAATCTGTTTTTTTCTATTTCATTCGGTTTGCACTGCTATTCAAGTAGGGGATCCAGATAAAGGTATATATATGGGTGCGGGTAATCATAGAACTTTTGTCTTGGCCTTATTAGGCAGCAGATGGTACAAAACGATTTTTTTTCATCTCATGCTCCTTGCAAATCTATGCAATGGGCAGTTAGATACAAATAGTGATATGCATACGAATACCGCTAAAGATTTTTCTTTTACCTTATTAGATGGCACTTTATTTAAGTTTTCTAATCAAGTTGTTTTGGTAGTCAATACGGCTTCACGCTGTGGCTTTGCCCGTCAGTTTGATGTATTACAGGAATTATATGATCGTTATCATGCCCAAGGCTTTACCGTGCTTGGGGTATCCTCTCAAAGCTTTCGTAAGCAAGAATTTGACCAACCTTGTGAGATAGCCGCTGCTATAAAGAATAAATATAATAGGGTGACTTTTCCTATTACGCAGCTAGTAGCTGTTCGGGGAAAATCCATTCATCCATTTTACGCATGGGCGGCTACCCAAGTTTCTTTATTCGGGTGCCCGAAGTGGAACTTTCATAAGTATTTGATAGGCAAAGATGGCAGGTGCATTACATGGTTTTCTTCTGTAACTGATCCTTTAGCCCCAAAGGTCATAGACGCAATAGAAGCGGCACTAGCCAAAGAATAGTGCTACGCTCAATAGCCTCAATTTAAGAACGATATATTATTGATTACTCAATCAACTAGCATTTTTTATCGTATCTGTTCCAGTCACTGTTTTTTTTGCGTTAAAAGAAAAGCGCCCCTGTAAAAAGGCGCGGTGTAGCAAGTGGCATCATACAGGTGATTAGGAAAAACAGTTTCCTTTGCCCCCCGAAGGGGGCGAATTCTGTTTCTCCATCTGTAAGATGTCACTTTCAGCGGCTTTTTGCCGAGGGCTTGATTTTTTTGTCCACTTTTTTATCAAGAAAAAAGTGGAATACCACATTCATTATTAACCAGTAACGTGAACGACAGATACTAAAAAAGTATAAAAATTTGGAATTTTAAATAAAAAGATATACGATTTAAGAACAACATTTATTTTGTTTTGAATCCGTAAAATCAAATATATGACCTATGATGATGCCGCTTCTTATAAAATCTATCTAGGCAATCATAAGCCCACTATTGCTTGCACCGGTTGCATCGCTTCTTTGGTTCAAAAACTGCTCTCTACTATTTTTTTCATTGCACTATGCCGCAGTTGTCTGTTATGCATGGTAGGCTTCAGCTGTAACTGCAACAATAGTGATGCAACCTCTGTGGCTGATAGCGCTCCATCAGGAGATCATGTAACCCAATCCAACTATTTAGGAACTGTAACTATGTTGGGCACAAATGACCCAATAGGCCATATTATGGAAGCGCGTCGCCTGCTTGGTCCAAAAAGTAAATGGAAGCAAGATCAGCTAAAAAGCACCTCCAAGGTATTATTCCATCTGCATGATAAGGAATCCATCGTGCTCCCTGATGGTGCAGTGCCCAATTGGCAAGCGTATGGGATAGCGCCCTTTATGTTTTATTAGATCAAAAATTTAGACGGCAAGCATATTTTTACTTTGGATTTTAAGGGCGCTACATTTCAAAATGGTGAACAATTGGGTTTTATATTCTTGAAAAATAACCGAACGCTAGTTGAAGTGATGCAGCATTTGATAGGGTGGCCTGATCAGTCCTATGCCTGTAGGCAGACCAAAGATGGTTGGATCCTCTCTGGCGTCGTCAGTGGAGATCTATTGCAATTTAGATCTATTTTCAATAGATCTTTAGATTTAAATAGCCATTCGAATGGCTACTGCTATATTAAGAGAGATGGTCACTACTGTTTTATTCTCTTAAAAAAATAGGCTTCCTGAAGTTAAAATAGCACATGCAGTAACCGGTGCATGCTATAACAGCATACCCCCAACAAATATACAGCCATCATTATTAGAAAATAGGATAGATGCGCCGCCTGTACGTCCTTTATTTTTAAAAAATGGTGCGTCATCAGCTGCCTTATCTATGGTTCATAAGGCAACTGTTACAGATAGGTCTATGCAAACGAATGATATAGGATCCGTTTCGCTCAACCTATTAGAAGGTGTAGGTGGCGGTCTGTATAGTGGTAAGGCAGAGCACAATAGTGGTCTATCCAAAGCCCTGTAAGCGGAAAAAATCATCCAGATGCAGCAAAAAGCCTTGAATAAGATAGTAAACAAGGTAGCAACCTATACCATCATCCACAAGGATGTTATAAAAGCCATACAAAAAATAAACCTAGACAGGATGGTATTAAATCATATAGTGGAAACCCACTTCAAACTAAATGTTGGCAGCACATTACAATTGGTGCTCAATCCAGTATTGCAAGCGATAAACCAATTGCAATCTGCATTGAATTTAGAAAAAAGTTGCCAGCTTGGCATAGAATATAATAGGCCCAAGAATCTTAGCGATTAATGCAGTGTCCTAATACAACAATTAAGAAATCTATAAGCAGCTTATATGTGAGGAATATTTCGAAATCTTATCTACAGAAGTCTTACTGAATCAAGTAATAGAATTTTTCGAAAGCATGTATGACCTACTCTTTTACATCAAGCGCTTATACGGCCTCAACCCAACAGATGGCATGCGGCAATGTGTCAAGCAATTGTACATTGAAGATGATAAGCGATGCAAAGCGGCGCAAGCGATCATAGAACAGCTAGAAAAACTAGAAGATGAGCAACTCAGTATGATCCGAGAGGTAAGAAAAACAGCCTCAAAAAAAGCAGACACATTAGTAGCCATATAAGATGACATCACCTCAATACGCAATCCATTGGAAAATGAAATACATACCAAATGAAATACATACCATAGGCACATTAGATTTAAGACTCAAGCTTAGGCTAAACTCAAACATTATAGCAGGGAAGGTGAAAAACCTCAAGCGCATCAAAGGGATTATAGCAGATTTAGACTTAGCCAAGGAGTACATATGCGCCATACAAGTGCGTCTACATCATCCCACTTTAAAGACCCTAAAAGCAGCCATAGCAGCACAGATACAAACAGCTGCAAATCAGGCATTAAAAGTAGCAAACAAACTTAAAACAAATTTGCGATCAAAAACAAACAGTATGGTCGATCAGGAAAAAGTACTCAAAACACTCTTCCAACGATAGATACCTGTGATGATGCTGAGTATGAACCAGCATAAAATGTACTAGTTAGGATTTAATCTGACAATTATTAACTTTGTACGGATATAAATTACAACTATTATGAACTTACATCAAAAAATCATTAAACCGAAATTAGGGCTATTGGAACTAGCCAAAACGTTAGGTAATATCTCTTC
>NZ_JANAVR010000004.1 GCF_025215055.1 Candidatus Cardinium sp. TP | reverse complement strand
GCCTAATGTTTTAGCTAGTTCCAATAACCCTAATTTAGGCTTGATAATTTTTTGATGTAAGTTCATAGTAGTTAAGATTTATATCATCATAATTTAACAATTGTCAGATTAAATCCTAACTACTACATTTTAGAACACTAAAATATAATTACCTCTTTATAAATGAGTTTAAAACTATTAAATCCCTAAAAAAGGGAATTAATAGTTACATTACTAAATATAATTACCAAAGGTTTCATTCTAGTATTAACTATCAAAAACCTATGAACGTTTATCTTAATCATTTAAAAATGGTAGCCTAGAAAAGGGGAAAAATAGGAAAGAAAAGTAAGAAAAATATGTCTGAAAAATTCAGTCCATTATAGCTGTTTTTTTATCTCGGTTTTTTTATTAAATTTGGTTTTATTAAGTAATGGTTAAATTACGGTAGCGGTAGGTTAAATCCTGGGTGCATGCGTATTAGAAATATTTTATTTTTAAATTGATTATAAACGATAGATATGAAAGTAATAGAGATTTTAGGGTATAAAAGAGCGAATCTCGGTAAGGTTGAGTCTAAAAAGTTACGCACAGCTGCACAAGTTCCGGGTGTGTTGTATGGCGGGTCAGAGCAACTGCATTTTTATGTGCCTATGGTTTTTTTACGTGATTTGGTTTACACACCTTATGCCCATTTTGTAGATTTAAACATTGAAGGATCTGTTTACAGGTGTATTCTACAGGAAATGCAATTCCATCCTGTAAGTGAAATGATGTTGCACGTGGATTTCTTGCAAATTTTTGATGATAAAAAAATTAAAATGCAGATTCCTACTGCCTTTGTTGGTAAAGCCATAGGTGTGGCCAAAGGGGGAGTGCTTTCTAAAAAACAAAGGAAGTTAACGATTGCTGCTTATCCTAAGGATATGCCATCGATGGTAGATATCGATGTTTCTGATCTGGACTTAGGACAAATTGTACGCGTACACCAAATTCCAGTAGCAAACTATACGATTTTAGCTTTACCTAATACACCAGTGGCTTCTATTGAAATTCCAAGGGCATTGCGTAGTGCAGCGAGTAAAGAAGAGAAAAAAGGTAAAAAGTAGCAAATCACCTTTTGTATGTTTCAAAAAAAGTCTAACGGCATTGGCTGAAAGGATAGCGGGTAAGCTATTGGTCTGGGCGCATAAAATAGTCTATGAAGGTATTGTTGGTTGGCTTGGGTAATATTGGTGCAGCATATGCTTATACCAGACATAATGTAGGCTTTTTAGTAGTAGATCATCTAGCAGCTCAACAAAAAGTTGCATTTCGAGTAGGTAGATTGGCTGCTGTTGCCTTTTTTGCTTACAACCATCATCAAGTCTATATGATTAAGCCTACAACCTATATGAATGACAGTGGTAGGTCCGTTCGGTATTGGTTGCATCACTTAAACATACCCATTGAGCAGAGTTTAACGATTGTAGATGATAGCACCCTTCCTTTCGGTACAATGCGTTTGCGGGCCAAGGGTTCTCATGCAGGCCATAATGGTTTAAAAAGTATTGCTGAGGCTTTAGCTTCAGATCACTATCCTCGTCTTCGCGTGGGTATTGGGAATGATTTTCCTAAAGGGGGCCTTGCCGATTTTGTATTGGCCAATTTTAATACAAAAGAATTACAAGATATGGATGGCCACTTAGATAGGGCAAGCCAAATATTGATGGCTTGGTCCAATAAAGGCATGGTTTATGCCATGAACCAGTTTAACTAAGTACTTGTTCAACTCAATGGCAAATAATACTAGACATCTGTCGTTCAAGTCACTGTTTTTTTGCATTAAAAAAGAACAACACGCCTGTAAAAAGTCGCGGTGTAGCAACTGTCATCATGCAGATGATTAGGAAAAAAAGTTTCCTTTGAAGTCCCCAAAGGGAGTGCTTCCTGTTTTTCTATCTGTAAGATGCCACTTTCAGCGACTTTTTGTCGAGGGCTTGATTTTTTATTACTTTTTTACCAAGCAAAAAGTAAAATAAAAATGCCTTATTAACCAATGGCGAGAATAGATGTTTTTATTTGACAATAAATAAAATATATTCCTTAGGTTGACGCCATTGCGTGAACAGATACTAAGAGCATTGATCACCTCTTTATTATTGTTTCTAGCTAGTGTTTCCATACGGCTGAATGGATATAAAATAATTAGCATAAAAAGGTTTTTGTATCTATCTATTTGATAGACTAGAACCTACCATCTACCTAAATGGATCGTGCTATATGTGCCCCCTATAGATTGCTTTGTATCTTTTACTATCGAGCGCTTAGCCATATAACCTTGACCAGTTATTTATTTAGTTTTATAAAAATTATACCGAACCAGCAGCCTTAATTTTTGCTGCAAAGAATTTAGAATGCTTAAAAAATGGGATGTAGTGTTCTTCTACCACAATAGCGGTATTGGTACTAATATTGCGTCCAATTTTTTTAGCTCGCTTTTTTTTAGAGAAACTACCAAATCCACTAAAATGCACCCGATGATTATCTGTTACAGCACTTTGAATCACACGAAATAATTCATCTAACGTATTTTTGACATCTTCTTTATCAATACCCGTTTTACGAGAAATTGCTAAAATTACCTCTGCTTTAGTCATAGTATATACTGATTTAAAAATGATGCAGTCATTTAGGTTGATGAGTGGGTGGTCATTAGCCCAATCAACACCTTTATATAGATAACAAGTTCATTATCATGCCATGAATTTACATGAGAGAGTTTGAACTTGCAATTATTTTCCTATATAAAACGATTATTATTTTTGATAAATAGTAATTTATGCCTTACATTTGTATTTGAATGGAACAGTTCATGTAAATTTTAAGGTCTGGTAGTTCAGTTGGTTAGAATGCCTGCCTGTCACGTAGGAGGTCGCGGGTTCGAGTCCCGTCCAGACCGCTTCTATCCGGTATGAGATAGAAACATAGCTCCTCTTAAAAAATAATAGAAACATATGTAGTAGCCTATTAAAATGGATAGGCTATTATAGCCATGCAATTTTTTGGTATGGCTTAATGCTTTAGGTTATTTTTTTTCTCTCTTTTATTATCGTATTGCGCATGATTCAAAGAATTCAATCCCTTTATTTGGGGGTAGTCTGTATGGCTATGGTTGCCTTCCTTAAGGTTTCAGTTTGGGTGAAAGTAGATTGGGGTTATGTTTGTACCATGAAGTCTTATGCACTGATCGTTTCTACGGGGCAGCATATTATATTCCCTTATGTTGCGTCTGCTTTATTAGCCTGTTGTCTTATGGTGACCGCAGTATATACCATTATACGGCATGATAATAGAAAGTTACAACTTCGTTTAGTTGCTGGTATAAGCCGCACATTGGTTGTATTGCTCATCTTGATCTTTATGCTGATTAAAAAAGCTGATGCAGCCTATCTTCTGGGTGGATGTAGCAGCTATCCAATAGGTAGTATACTGCCTATTATCGCCTTAATAGCTAGTTTATTTGCACGATATCATATTAAAAAAGACGAGCAACTGGTTAATGCGGATCGCTTAAGGTAAGGGGATTGTACTTTTTATTTGATCAAAGGCATACATTGATTCAAGAGGCAAGGAAGTGTGTGCTCACTGGCGTCAACGTTAGTGCGATCCGAAGTCACGAAAGCGTGAGGGTTAAATTCCCTCTTCCCCAAACATCAGGGATAATGTATAGCTCACGTTTTAGAGTCTGGTACCCTCTAGGATGGAAGCAAGAGATAAAAGCAGGTAATGTTAAACCTTATAGCAAATCCCTTCAAACAGAGTTAAGCAAGATTACGAGAGAAACTTATGTCAGAATTGTCGTTAGGCCAAATATGGGAAATAAGGTTGAAACGCATAAAACAAAATTTACGAAGCACAATAGGAACTAAAGGTTAAGTTACTTTAGTTATAGATGTTCTCAGCTTCGGTCAAATAGTAAGACTCTAAACTTAACGAGAAAGGAAAATGTGGAACGGAGTAACCACAATGCAGCTCTTACTATCTTACTTATCATTAAGATAATAATGAGTTAGCCAGCCGTATGCTGATATATGGAAGGATTGTTTAAGAAGCCATATCCTGAGTTAATACTCAGGATATACAGACGTAAACACTATAATTTGGAAAGTAAAGTTATGAGTATTGGTTATATGTTATGGACGAACAAAATGTTAGGTATACATGGATATAATCAATATCACAAGCTATGAAAGTACATTTAGTAAGCTTCAAGATGTTTTAGATGGAGAAGTATGTATAACAAACCCCAACTTATAGAGGAGCCGTATAACGGGAAACTGTTACGTACGGTTTTGAAGCCAAGTGGGGAGGGGTGACTCTCTCTGCTTAGATAACAGGGACATTTATTCTAACACAGAGATAGAAATGGTTAACGCGTATACGTCGTTGCTCATGTCCGACAAGTTCTTTTTTATCGGCGGACATAAACGCTTTAAATGGACGCAATGGAAGCAAGCGCCCATTAAAATGACAGGTATCTGTTATTCAAGTCACTGGTTTTTTGCATTATAAAGAACAACGCCCCTGTAAAAAGTCTCGGTTTAGAAAGTGGCATTTTACAGATGATGTCGAAAAACAGTTTCCTTTGAAGCCCCCTTTGGGGGCGGTTTCTGTTTTTCCATCTGTAAGATGGCACTTTCAGCCACTTTTTACCGAGGGTTTGATTTTTTGTCCACTTTTTTATCAAGAAAAAAGTGGGATAAAAATCATTATTAACCAGTAATGTGAATAGATATGCATGATTACATTTTTTAAATGCATGCAATACTTGTAGATACAAGGTCTATTTTTTCTGGAGTAAAATCTAGTTTATTTTTTATTTTTGTTTTGCATAATGCGATAACACTCAACATCCGCATGCAAATTTTACCGGTACATACAACAAAGCTATGCAGGATAACAGCGATTCTACATGAGGTTGATGGAAAGGTATCGGTTCGCACTGCCCATTACCAGCTGTTGTAGCGTTTCGCAGGCGGCCTAGATGTACAGTATAAAAATAGCTTTATGCCCCAATATACTTACTATGATCGTTAGTCAAGCAACCATTCAAGCCGTTCAGCGCGTTGCGCGCATTGAAGAGGTAGTAGCTGATTTTGTATCCCTTAAAAAAAAAGGGCAAAATTTTTGGGCCTGTTGTCCTTTTCATCATGAACAGACCCCTTCCTTTTCGGTATCTCCTACAAAAGGATTTTACAAATGTTTTGGATGTGATGCTGCTGGAGATGTTATCACTTTTGTACAACAGATAGAGGGTGTTTCCTTTGTAGAGGCCATTACCGCTCTTGCCCAAAGGTATGGCATACCAGTTGCATCAGCGGAAACGCGTATGCAGGACTTGCAGGCTTATCAAGCCAAAGAAAGTCTCTACATGCTATTGAATTTAGCTAAAAATTATTATGCAGATCTACTGTGGCATCATCCAGAAGCAGCTACAGTAGCCCTGCCCTATTTGGCGCAACGGGCCATTCAACCTGCAATAGCCAAAAAGTTTGCGTTGGGGTATAGCCTGAATAGCTGGAATGGATTCTATACCTTTGCCATAGAAAAAGGCGTAACCTTAGAGCGATTGGTTGCGGCAGGCTTGGTGGTCCAAAATGGCACGAAGGTTTATGACCGTTTTCGAGGCAGGTTGATGTTTCCTATTCATAATAGTAGTGGACAAGTCGTTGCCTTTGGCGCGCGTCATATGGTTACGCCTGCGCAATCTACTTCTGATATACAATCTTTAGAAGAAGCGCAATCGACAGGGTACGTGGCTGTATGTGCTGAGCGCAGGCAAGATCCCACACCCGAATGGCCATTAGCAACCGAGGTACGTAAGCAGTCTACTGCTGTAGATAGCCCTAAGTATATTAATTCACCCGAAACCCCTGTTTATCAAAAGGGGAGCTTACTATATGGGCTTTCTTTTGCCAAGCAATCTATCAAGCAGGTCAGCAATTGTTACCTTGTGGAAGGGTATACCGATGTATTGGCCTTTCATAGAGCAGGGGTAGAGCAAGTAGTTGCTTCTGCCGGTACGGCGCTGACAGAAATCCAGATAGATGCGCTCTATCGTTTTACCGCTAAGGTGACCTTAGTCTTTGATGGAGATCAAGCGGGTATGCAAGCTGCGGTGCGTGGCATAGATAAATTATTGACCAAGGGTCTTGAGGTAAAGGTTATATTGTTGCCCTCCGGGGAGGATCCAGATAGTTATCTCCGTAAAGTAGGTGTAGATGCTTTTAACCATTATATCCATTGTTCTGCTCAAGACTTTATTACCTTTAAAGCTGGGTTTTTACTTTCTGTTGAACAGAGTCCAGTGGCACAAGCAAAAGCGATACGGGAGATCGTGCAAAGCATTGTTGCCATTCCAGATGAAATAGCGCGCACCCTATTTTTGAAAAAATGCAGCAAGCTCTTTGCTATAGAAGAAGAGGTACTTGTAACGACCTATCGTGCATTACTGCATAAATCTATGCCAGTGTGGCGGCAAAAAAAAACATTTGCTACGCCTCATGGGAGACCCATAACCAACCCATATGTAGACCCCAAAAACCTTCCTTTAACCAGTAAGCTTACGGCAAGCATTGAAGCCTATGAACGAGAAATTATGCGCATTCTATTGGCTTATGGTGCAACAAAAGTAGCGGAAGACAAACCATTGTATACCTATATTTTCTTGGAGTTAGCGGATGTAGCCTTTAGATCTACTGAGTGCAAAGTACTTTTTGATTATTGTAAAGCGGTCGCTCAGCAAGGTGGTTTGGTAGATATGCAGTGCTGTTTAGATAGTAAGGAAGCCGCCATTAGAAAAATAGCCATTGATTTAACCGCCTCTCCTCATGATATTAGTGAAGCTTGGGTCAAAAAATATGGAATTTATACGATGGAAGAAGGGCAAAATGCACAAAGACTGAGTTTAGAGGTTATCCTTCGGTTAAAGATTCGCTTGGTACAAGAGCTTATTGAAGAAAATAGAGCAGCTCTTACACAAGCATTGCCTGCAGATGAAGAAATGGAACTACTCAAAGTCCACCAATTGCTTAAAGATTCTGAGTGCAGCATTGCCAAACAACTTGGTACAGTGGTGGTGCAATAAAGGCATTTTTAGTATGTGTTCAGCCAATGGCGTCAACTTAATGAATTTTTTTTAAAAAGTGGGATAAAAAAACCTTAAAGTTGGCGCCGTTGGATGCGTGATCTTGTGGACTTGAAGGGATTCGAACCCCTAACCGCTGCATCCGTAGTGCAGTGCTCTATCCAGTTGAGCTACAAGTCCATCCTTAAACTGTTATGCAAATTTAACAAACAAAAATTTATTTCAAAGTAATGTTTTGACATATTTAAAAAAAAAAGTACCTTTGTTAGGTAATATTTATGCACTATAATACACTATAATATCATTATTTACATGAAAAAGAAGCTCCTTCCTTTGTTATTGTTTTTTATTTTTGCTCATGTTACCCATGCAGTTGCTCCCGATGAGCCAGCGCATGTTGCTGTGGATAGCCTAGAAAATCCATCTGATGCTTATCTGCCACTTGTACAAAATTATCCCAGCTTTATGCTGGAGCTGTTGCGGATGGATTATTTATACAATTTAGATTCGAATCAATCTATACCGTTTCATAGCATGAAAAAATTCAATTGGTCTGGTTTATTGCGTGGCAATGGCGCTATGTTGTATGCTATACGCCTCAATCAATCTCGTTTTGCTTTTTGTGCAGGGCTAGGTTGGAGTACGTTGCATTATGCTTTTGCCGGTACAGAAGGTCAAGATCGTGACGGTAAGCCGGTTTATCCAAGGCTGATAAGGAGGTCGGAATCGCGTACATTGTGTGAAGAAATGGAGCATAAGCAGGGTAAGACTATATTAGGTACTGCACTTAAGATTCCTTTTATTGATTTCTTGTTTAGATTACGGTTCAATAGTGTTTTAGATGACCCTAAGGCAGGCTTTCATACTTGGTTGGGGGTGAGGCTTGGTTTCCGTCGACGTGCTTCGATGTTGATTGATTATAAAGAATATAGTGATTCAGGGGCTTCCTTGGTTGAACATGCTTATTTTAATCTAAAGAAATATGCTTTCGGTTTCCAAGTTGGAATCGGGTATAGCCGTTTTGGTGTAACAGGTGGTTTTCACTTAACGCCCCTTTTTGAGAAAAACCAGGGTCCTGATCATGCCAATTCGCTTAGGCCTTTTTCTTTCGGTATGTATGTAGATCTTATATAGCCTAGCTTAGGTGTAGGACTATCTGATGGCTTTATAATAAATATTGAACATAGGCGTTTTTTTGCCTGTAATTTATTTGTATGTGTTCAGCGTAGTGGTTTTTATTAGGTATCTGTTCACGTCACTGATTTTTTTGTCCACTTTTTTATCAAGAAAAAAGTGGGATAAAGTTCATCATTAGCCAGTAATGTGAACAGATGCATTTATTTCTATTGTAAGAGAGGGATATTTTTTGTAGATTTGCTTGACCTCTTTGGTTGGTTACTATACTATATTTTCTCTATCTTTTTTACTGCAATTGGGGAGATGCCAGAGCGGCCAATTGGGGCGGACTGTAAATCCGTTGCGTAAGCTTCGAAGGTTCGAATCCTTCTCTCCCCACTAGTGTCAGTAGGGGCAGTGCGGGTATAATCAAGCGGGAGTAGCTCAGTTGGTAGAGCGGCAGCCTTCCAAGCTTCAGGTCGCGAGTTCGATCCTCGTCTCCCGCTCTTTGGTTTCTATAGGGCCGGTGTAGCTCAGTGGTAGAGTGCTTCCTTGGTAAGGAAGAGGTCACGGGTTCAAGTCCCGTCATTGGCTCCATTTTGGAGTAGGATTGAGGGGGGGTTGGTATTAGGTAGATTCAAAAAATATTGAATAAGTGCGTTTTTTATTGAAAATCTAAAGAATTATAAACTATGGCAAAGGAGACATTTAATCGGTTAAAGCCCCATGTGAACATTGGTACCATTGGGCACGTTGACCATGGAAAAACCACGCTTACGGCTGCTATTACCACTGTTTTAGCTAAAGCAGGGTTGGCAGAGAAAAAAGAGTTTTCAGCTATTGATGCGGCTCCAGAGGAAAAAGAGCGAGGTATTACCATTAATACTGCGCACGTAGAATACCAAACCAAAAATAGGCATTATGCCCATGTGGATTGTCCAGGCCATAAGGATTATGTTAAAAATATGATTACGGGTGCTGCGCAAATGGATGGTGCGGTTCTCTTAGTAGCAGCTACAGATGGTGCGATGCCTCAAACCAGGGAGCATATTCTTTTGGCCAGTCAAATTGGTGTGCCACGTATCGTCGTATTTTTGAATAAAGTCGATCTGGTAGAAGATCCTGAAATGCTTGAATTGGTGGAGCTAGAGATTAGAGAACTCTTGAATACCTATAAATTTGATGGCGATAATACCCCTATTGTTCGCGGTTCTGCGCTGGGTGCTTTGAATGGAGAGCCACAGTGGGAAGCTAAAGTAGAGGAGTTGATGGAGGCGGTAGATACCTATATTCCGCTTCCGGTACGATTGGTAGATCAAGATTTCTTGATGCCTGTAGAAGGGGTATGTACCATTACAGGTCGTGGAACCGTTGTAACCGGTAGAATTGAAAAAGGTGTGATTACAACAGGTAGTCCTGTTGAGATTATTGGTATGGGGGCGGAAAAGTTGACTTCTATAGTTACGGGTGTTGAAATGTTCCGTAAAAACTTGGATAGGGGTGAGGCTGGTGACAATGTTGGCCTACTGTTGCGTGGGGTTGATAAGTCTTCTATTCAACGTGGTATGGTCATTTGTAAGCCAGTCAGTGTGAAGCCACATAGTAAGTTTAAAGCTGAGGTATATGTATTAACAAAACAAGAAGGAGGGCGTCATACCCCATTCTTTAACAAATATAGGCCGCAGTGTTACTTTAGGACAACAGATGTTACGGGTGAAGTAAAACTGCCTGAAGGCGTTGAAATGGTTATGCCAGGTGATAATGTGAACCTAGAAATTACGCTTATCCACAGCATTGCTATGGAGGTAGGGTTGCGTTTTGCGATTCGTGAAGGCGGTAGAACGGTTGGCGCTGGAAGGGTGACTGAGATTGTTGAGTAATCCATTTGCCTACTTTCTAGTTGCCTGTTTATCCTAGTAAGAGCTGGTTTCGTTTTGCTTTTAATTTCATGGTATAAACAATACGGGTGTAGCTCAACTGGTAGAGTGATGGTCTCCAAAACCATAGGCTGGGAGTTCGAGTCTCTCCACCCGTGCATCAAATAATATGTCAAAAGCAAAGATATTTATACAGAATCTGATACAGGAAGTAAGGTATAAGATTACTTGGCCTCCCTACCATAGGTTGCAAAATAGTGCGGTGCTTGTGCTTGTAGCCTCCTTTATATTTGCGCTTCTTATTGGGCTCATGGATTGGTCTTTAAAAAAAGCTTTTGTCTGGTTTTATAATGCTTTTTAAACAATGGACCTCTTTCATAATCTATTTGTAATGCGCAATTTTTAGGAGAAGGTCAGTCGTGCACCGAAGAATACTAGATGTATTTGAGGAGTATAGATCAGCTTTGTTACCAAAATTGCCATTAGAAATAGATTATGAAAGAGGTCAAATGGACGAGTTGAATGAATGCGTTAGAATGGTATGTGCTTAAAGTAGTTGCTAAGCAAGAAGAAAAAATAAAGGCTAATCTGCAGGCAGAGCTTGTAAAAAATAATTTGCAGCCTGTTGTTGGTGAGTTATTCATACCTTATGAAAAGGTATATGAAGTACGTGCTGGGAAAAAATATGTAAAAAATAGACATTTGTTTCCTGGATATATCTTCTTGCAAGCAGATTTATCCAATGGGCTTCTGGTACAGTTGCTGAAAAGTATAACGGGTGCTTTAGGTTTCTTAGGGGTTAGAGGATGGCGTGGTACGCCTGTTCCATTGAATCAGGCGGAAGTAGACCGTATTATAGGTAAAACCAATAGTATTGAACCTAGCGATCTAAAATTGCATGCTATTTTTGCGCTAGGGGAGGTAGTTGAAATCATAGACGGCCCTTTTTCCGGTTTTTCTGGCAAAGTGCAAGAGATTTTTGAAGAAAAGAAAACGCTCAATGTAGTGGTTAAAATTTTTGATGAGCGGAGTACACCTGTAGAGTTAAGTTACACGCAGGTTAAAAAGACTTTTTAGTAGACTATGTTGGCAATGTGCCTTCTGCTTGGTCATTTGCACGTTGACCCGGTGCTTAAGCCCTCACGTATAGTGCTTACGTTGTGCTTTTCTGCGTCGTTTCTTCTGCAAGTCCCTCTGTATAAGTGCATTGTGCAAGCAATCTAGTCAAAGGGGCGCATCTGCGCTAATGATTTTTATAAAATGCATATAGTATGTCTAAGCCAGTTTTAGGTT
Organism: Candidatus Cardinium sp. TP; assembly: GCF_025215055.1. GTDB lineage: Bacteria > Bacteroidota > Bacteroidia > Cytophagales > Amoebophilaceae > Cardinium. The sequence continues at coordinate 52,442 of NZ_JANAVR010000004.1, read as the reverse complement.
ATGTAAGGTTGCGGGTTAAGGGTGGTTCAGCCAATCCATCTCCACCAGTAGGTCCAGCATTGGGTAGTAAGGGTATCAATATCATGGAGTTCTGTAAGCAGTTTAATGCCAGAACAAAGGATCAACAAGGAGAAATTGTACCTGTCATCATTACCGTTTATCAAGATAAGTCTTTTGACTTCATCATTAAAACATCCCCTGCTGTTGTTTCTATTATGAAGCTTTCGGGCATCACAAAAGGTTCCCCTGAATCTAATAGGCGTAAGGTGGCTACGATTAGCTGGGAGCAGATTAGGCAAATTGCAACGGATAAACTTCCAGATTTAAATACCTTAAATGTAGATGCGGCTATGCGCATGATCGCTGGAACAGCAAGAAGTATGGGTGTTACGGTACAAGGTACTGCGCCTTGGGTTAAATAAAAGATAGGAAAATGGCCATTCAAAAAAGAGATAAACGTACGGTTGCTTCCAAAGAAGCCTATAGTTTAAGCGAGGCTGTTCAGTTGGTGCAAAAAAATACTTTTACAAAGTTTGATGCCTCCATGGATGTTGCAGTTCGTTTAGGTGTAGATCCTAAAAAATCTGATCAAATGGTCCGGGGAACGGTATTGTTGCCATATGGAACGGGTAAATCTTGCAGAATTTTAGTACTCTGTACAGCTGATAAAGAGCAGGAAGCCAAACAGGCTGGTGCTGACTATGTAGGGTTAGATGACTATATAGAAAAGATAGCTGCGGGGTGGACGGATGTAGATGTGATTATCACTATGCCAACTGTTATGATTAAACTGGGCAAGTTGGGTAAAATATTAGGCCCGCGTGGCCTAATGCCTAATCCTAAGGTTGGCACGGTAACTATGGATGTCGCAAAGATGGTCCAAGAGGTCAAGAGCGGAAAGGTCAGTTTTAAGGTGGATAAGTATGGCATTGTACATAGTAGTGTAGGTCGTGTATCTTTCTCCCAAGAAAAGATCGTAGAGAATGTGATGGAGCTGTTACGAGCAATTGTTAAGTTAAAGCCTGCTTCCTCAAAAGGGCTTTATGTAAATAGTATTAGCCTTTCTAGCACGATGAGTAGAGGCGTTGTCGTAGATAGGAGCATTGCCGTTGGGCTTTAGAAAAATGAAACGAGAAGAAAAATTACAGGTTATCGAAGGTCTAGCAGAAAAATTTTCCACTTTTGACTGTTTTTATGTGATAGACGCTATGGGTCTCACCGTAGAGCAGGTAAACAAGTTTAGAAAAAATTGTGCGGATCAAAATATAGTTTATCAAGTAGCTAAGAATACATTGATCCAGAAAGCGCTGGAACGATCTGAAAAATGTGCCGCCTATGTGGGCGCTTTTTCAGGTGTGTTGAAAGGTTTTTCTGGTATTTTGTTTAGCCGTGACAGCGGGCGTGCGCCCGGAAAAATGTTAAAAGCTTTTTTGGAAGTTGAAAAATTAAGTTTTCCGGTGTTGAAAGGTGCGGCTGTTCACGGTGATCTATTTATTGGCGCAGCACACTTAGATGCATTGAGTAACCTAAAATCCAAAGAAGAGATTTTGGGCGATATAATCACACTTTTGAAAGCACCTATCTTAAATGTTGTGACTGCGATTCAATCTGGAGAAAGACGTTTAATGGGCGTAGTAGAAACTTTATCGAAAGCATCTGCTTCATAAGCGGCTGCTTGCGTAACCCGCTTATGCGGAAATGTGTAGGAGACACGGCGCATAAAACCGAAGCGTATGAGCTATACGTGAGGGTTTAAGCACCGGATCGACGTGCAAAAGGCCAGGAGCGTCTCGAAAGACGTCTAAGGAGTGTTGCTGTATTTTTTATCTATCTAAATTGTATAAACCTTTATAAATTATGGCCGAGTTAAAAGTTTTAGCCGAACAACTGATTAATTTAACGATTAAAGAGGCAAATGAGCTAGCTCATATTTTGAAAAATGACTATGGTATTGAGCCTGTTGCTGCTGCTCCTATGATGATGGCAGCTGGTCCTGCTGCTGCAGTTGAAGCAGCGCCAGCAAAAACAACCTTTGATGTGGTTGTAAAATCAGGGGGTGCTGCTAAGCTAGCGGTGGTTAAACTGGTAAAAGAAATTACAGGATTGACGCTGAAAGAAGCAAAAGAGTTTGTGGATGGCGTGCCAGGTACGATGAAGGAAAACCTGCCTAAAGAAGAGGCAGAGACGATGAAACGAAAATTAGAAGAGGCTGGTGCAGAGGTTGAGTTAAAGTAACCTTGTTACACCTTTGTGAAGAAAAAAAAACATCTAGTAAACAAAATTGCCATATGCCTTCTGCTGATACCCCTGCAAACTATACTGATTTGCTTGAAATCCAGTTAAAGTCGTTTAGAGACTTTTTTCAACTGGGTGTTAGTCCAGAGAATAGAATCAATGAAGGGCTCTATAAGGTTTTTATGGAGCATTTTCCTATTGAAGACGCTAAGCGGAACTATATTCTGGAGTTTATTGATTACAATCTAGAGCTGCCCCAATATACGCCTCGGGAGTGTATTGAGCGTGGGTTGACCTATGATGTTCCTTTGAAAGCAAAATTACGCTTATTGCAAAATGATGAGCATACTGGAAAGTATGAAGGTGTGGAGCAAGAGGTTTTTTTAGGTAATGTACCCTATATGACTGATCAGGGTTCGTTTATTTTAAGTGGTGTGGAGCGTGTGGTGGTTTCTCAGGTGCATAAGTCTTCTGGTATTTTCTTTTTTCAGAATAAGCACATTAGTGGGTCAAATGTTTACTCTGCTAAAGTGGTGCCTGCCAAGGGGGTTTGGATTGAATTTTCGGTTGACATCAATTCGGTGATGTATATCTACCTAGATAGGAAAAAGAAGATTCCCATTACCACCATGTTGCGTGCCATTGGGTATAGTAGCGATAAAGATATTTTAGATATCTTTGGCCTTGCCGATGAAGTAAAGGCGACTAGAGCCGTGCTAGAAAAAGAGATGGGTCGTAAGTTAGCTGCTCGGGTTCTAAAAAGTTGTGAGGAGTGTTATGTAGATGAAGAAACTGGTGAAGAATATGTACGCACCACCCATGAAGTCCTTGTAGAGCGCAATACGGTATTGGATGAAGCAGTTATAGAGGTAATCTTATCTGCTCAAGTTGCTTCTATTATTTTGCATAAATCAGAAGCAGTATATGCAGACTACCACCTGGTTTATAATTCATTTGGGAAAGATAGTACCAATGATACCAAGGAGGCTATAGAGCAAATTTACCGTCAGTTGCGTAATGCGGAGGCACCGGATGAGCAAACGGCGCGTGAAGTGGTAGAAAGCCTTTTTTTTAGCAGTAAGCGGTACACCCTGGGTGAGGTAGGTCGTTATAGGATCAATAAAAAATTAAACCTGGACATTCCAATCAAGACCTGTGTCTTAACACAAGAAGATATCGTACAAATTATTCACTACCTCATCAAAGTGGTCAATGGTAAAGCAGAAGTAGATGATATTGATCACTTAAGCAATCGTCGGGTTCGTTCAGTTGGTGAGCAACTTTTTACCCAATTTGGCGTAGGATTTTCTCGTTTGGCTAGAACCATTCGGGAGCGCATTAATATTAGAGATAATGAGCTGTTTAAACCTGCAGATCTCATTAACGCACGTACCCTTTCTTCTGTCATCAATTCTTTCTTTGGTATCAATCCGCTGTCCCAGTTGATTGATCAAGTCAACCCACTGGCGGAGATTACCCATAAGCGTCGTGTATCTGCGTTAGGACCTGGTGGACTTTCTAGGGACCGCGCCGGTTTTGAGGTCCGTGACGTGCACTATTCCCATTATGGCAGGTTGTGTACCATTGAAACCCCAGAGGGTATGAACATTGGTTTGATTTCCTCTCTCTGTATGTATGCACGTGTCAACAGTATGGGTTTTATTGAAACACCTTATCGCCGGGTAGCGGATGGTAAAGTAGATTTAAGCGGTGACATTTGTTACCTGAATGCAGCAGAAGAAGAGCATGGCAATTTTGCTCCAGCTAATGTAAGGCTGGATGGAGATGGCGTTATGCTAGATAACCGTGTAAAGGTCCGCAATGGAGATGAATATCCGTTGGTAAAACCAGAGCAAGTGAATTATATGGATGTTTCCAGTAGTCAGATTGCTTCAGTGGCTGCCTCTTTGATTCCATTTTTGGAGCACAATGACGCCAGCCGTGCATTGATGGGTTCTAACATGCAACGTCAGGCCGTTCCTTTGATCCGCCCAGATGTACCGATTGTATGCACCGGTGTAGAAAAAAGAGTGGCAAAAGAGTTTAGGGGTTTGCCTATTGCAGAAGGTAGTGGTAGGGTTACTTACGTAGACAGTAGAAAAATTGTAGTGGAATATGACCGCTCAGCAGAAGAAGCACTCGTTGCATTTGATGAAGCTTCGGTGACCTATTCCATGGATAAGTTTAGAGGTACCAATCGAAGTACTTGCATTAACTTATCGCCCATTGTTTCTAAGGGAAGCCGTGTAGAAAAAGGTCAGGTGCTTTGTGAAGGTTATGCGACTAAAAACGCCGAGTTGGCATTGGGTAAAAATTTAAAAGTAGCCTTTTTATCCTGGAAGGGATATACCTTTGAAGATGGTATTGTCATTTCTGAACGTATTGTGCGGGATGATGTCTTTACCTCTATCCATATCAAAGAATTTATTCTCGAGGTAAAAGATACCAAGTTTGGTGCAGAAGAGTTGACCAATGAAATTCCAAATGTAAGTGAAGAAGCGATTGCCAAATTGGATCTGGATGGTATTGTAAAGGTAGGTACAGAAGTCAAAGAAGGGGATATATTAATTGGTAAAATTACCCCAAAAGGAGAGATAGATGTTACCCCAGAAGCCAGGCTTTTGAAAGCTATTTTTGGTGATAAAGCAGGCGATGTCAAGAACACCTCTTTGCGTGTTCCATCTGGTATGGAAGGTATTGTCATCGATACGAAAATTTTTTCTAGCCCTGAAAGAAGTAAGGAAAGTAAAGAAAAAGTTAAAAAAGAACTGGAATTATTAAAAAAAGCACATACCAAGCATTTGCTCAAACTACGTGATATAGCCATTAAAAAGTTGTCTGTTGTGTTAGATGGCATCGTTACTAGTGGTATTTATCACCAATTTGGCGATGGGATTATCGCAGAGGGTACCAAACTCACCTCCTTATTAATTGCTGAAAAACTTTTCCCTTCTAAAAATATCTATCGTGATGAATCTCTTTACAATGTGCCTGCAGAAGCCAATTTACTTGGGGATCTTGTATGGAGTAATTGGACAGCTGATCCATCTAAAAATGAGTTGGTGCAGCGTATTGCAAGCAACTATGTTAAAAAGTGTGTTGCCTCTATTGTGCGTTTTAAACGTGACCGATTTACACTAGAAGCGGGTGATGGGTTGCCCAAGGGAGTGGTAAAAGTAGCGAAGGTCTATATTGCAGAAAAGAGAAAGCTTAAGGTGGGTGATAAGATGTCCGGAAGGCATGGTAATAAAGGTATTGTTTGTAAAATAGTGCCTCAAGAGGATATGCCTTTCTTAGCAGACGGTACGCCGGTAGACGTTGTATTAAGTCCACTGGGCTTACCTTCCCGTATGAACTTAGGTCAGTTATATGAAACCGTATTAGGATGGGCCGGTGATCAGTTAGGTAAACGGTATATCAATCCTATTTTTGAGGGGATGACCTTAGATCAGATTTCCAGTGAGTTAGATCAAGCTGGCTTACCTGCTTTTGGTAAAACAACCGTTTATGATGGTGGGACGGGTATGCCATTTAGTCAAAAAGTTACCGTTGGCGTAGTCTACCTGCTCAAGTTGGCCCATTTGGTAGACGATAAAATGCATGCACGCTCTACAGGGCCTTATTCTTTGATTACCCAGCAACCATTAGGTGGTAAAGCCCAATTTGGTGGACAAAGATTTGGTGAAATGGAAGTATGGGCATTGGAAGCCTATGGCGCTGCCTATACATTACAAGAAATGCTCAATACCAAATCAGATGATGTAGTCGGAAGATCTAAAGCCTATGAATCCATTGTGAAAGGTAATAATATTCCAAAACCCAATTTATCCGAATCATTTAATGTATTGATTCATGAACTAAGAGGCCTAGGACTTGAAATTACACTTGTATGATACTAGTCAGTTTGACATTCCATATTTAACATCGCTTTTAACCGTATGAAGTTTAAAAGAAATAGGGCACAATCCACTCAATTTTCTGGCATTATTGCCAGTCTTTCCTCTCCAGAGGTTATTTTGTCGCGTTCATCAGGAGAAGTGACGCTGCCAGAAACCATTAATTATAGAACACATAAACCTGAAACGAAAGGGTTGTTTTGTGAGCGTATATTTGGCCCTGTAAAAGATTGGGAATGTCATTGTGGCAAGTACAAAGGTATTCGCTATAAAGGCATTGTATGTGATCGATGTGGCGTTGAGATTACAGAAAAAAAGCAACGTAGACAACGGGTGGGCCACATTGAGTTAGTGGTTCCGGTCACCCATATCTGGTATTTTAGAGTCCTTCCTAGTAAGATTAGCTATTTGCTTGGTATACCTACTAAAAAAGTGGAACAGATTGTATACTACGAGCGTTATGTAGTGATTCAACCTGGTATCAAAAAAGACGAGGGGGTAGCCGCTATGGATCTGTTATCTGAGGATGAGTACCTCAATATTTTAGATCAGCTTCCTCTAGAAAACCAATTACTGAGCAACTCAGATCCTAATAAGTTTATCGCCCTAATTGGTTCAGAAGCGATTGAAGCGGTGCTCAAGGGGCTTGACTTAGAAAAGCTTTCCGTTGATTTGCGCGAGCAGCTATTGACCGATGCCTCACAGCAGCGCCGCATTGAAATTGTCAAAAGGCTAAAAATTGTAGAAGGTTTTAGGGATGTCCATAAAAAAGTAGAAAACCGTCCAGAGTGGATGGTGATGCGTATCTTGCCAGTCATTCCTCCTGAGTTACGTCCTCTTTTTTCATTAGGCGGTGGTAAATTCGCTACTTCTGATTTGAATGATCTCTATAGAAGGGTGATTATTAGGAATAACAGACTCAAGCGGTTATTGGATATTAAGGCCCCTCAGATCATTATACGCAATGAAATGCGTATGTTGCAGGAAGCCGTTGATTCTTTATTTGATAATTCCCGTAAGGTAAATTCTGTTGCTTCAGAGGGTATTCGACCACTAAAGTCCCTTTCAGATATGTTGAAAGGGAAGCAAGGTCGTTTTAGGCAGAACTTGCTTGGTAAGCGTGTGGATTATTCCGGCAGATCGGTTATTGTGGTAGGGCCTGAATTACGGTTGCATGAGTGTGGGCTACCTAAAGAGATGGCCGTTGAGTTATTTATGCCTTTTATCATACGCAGGCTTATAGAGCGTGGTGTAGCAGAAACTGTAAAAGTTGCCAAAAGATTAATAGAGGAAAAAGACCCTGTTATTTGGGATGTATTAGAGAATGTATTGAAAGGCCATCCTGTATTATTGAACCGTGCGCCTACCCTCCATCGATTGGGTATCCAAGCCTTTCAACCTAAATTAATTGAAGGTAAAGCCATTCAATTGCATCCTTTGGTTTGTACCGCTTTCAATGCCGACTTTGATGGGGATCAAATGGCCGTCCATGTTCCCCTTGGCCAGGAAGCCATTGCCGAAGCTTCATTGCTGATGTTGGCATCTTATAACGTGTTGAATCCTTCCAATGGTATTCCTATTACCATTCCCTCCCGTGACATGATTTTAGGCTTACATTACCTCACTAAAGGAAGGCGTAGTAGGTCCGGTGATGTGGTACTAGGAGAGGGTATGTCTTTTTATGCACCTGAGGAGGTATTAATGGCCTTAGCCCATGAAAAAGTTTCAAAGCATGCCTATATCAAATTACGTCTGCCTATTACGCATGCAGATGGCAGTGTTGCCTATCATTCTATAGAGACCACGGTTGGTAGGGTATTCTTCAACGAATATTGTCCAGCCGGTATGGCCTTTGTCAATGAGACACTTAATGTCCGCAACATGCAGCGCATTGTAACCGACATGTACAGTCAATTTGGTACAGTCGTTACCGTTGCGTTTTTAGATAACATTAAAGCTTTAGGTTTTAATACTGCATTCAAGGCAGGAATGACCATTGGTCTTGATGATGTAAAGATACCGGCTAATAAAAATGAACTCATTGCCCAAGCTACTGCAGAAGTGGAATCTATTTGGGGGAATTATATGTTGGGTTTGATCACCGATAATGAGAGGTATAATCAAGTAATTGATGTATGGACCAGAACCAATACCCGTATTACCAATCAGCTCATGGAACAGTTAGAGCAAGATCAAGATGCCTTTAACTCCGTTTATATGATGATGATTTCCGGTGCAAGGGGTTCTCGTGAGCAGGTGCGTCAGTTAGGCGGTATGAAAGGCTTAATTGGTAGGCCTCAAAAAAGTACCCAAGGGGCAGTAGGAGAAATTATTGAACACCCTATTATTTCTAACTTCCAAGAGGGGTTGAATGTGATTGAGTATTTTATTGCTACGCATGGCGCGAGAAAGGGGTTGGCGGATACCGCTTTAAAAACAGCAGATGCAGGTTATCTAACGAGAAGGTTGGTCGATGTAGCACAAGACTTAACCGTTGTGGAAGAGGATTGTGGTACCCTTAAAGGCATTCACGTAACCGCTGTGAAAGTAGAGAATAGGGTGGTTGAATCACTTGCAGAACGTATTCTCGGGCGTGTAGTAGTCGAAGATATTTTGGATCCTCAAACGGGCGTTTTGCTCGTTGCACGTGGCAACGGCATTGGTGAACAAATGGCTGCGCGCATAGAGGCCGCTGGCCTAGAGGCCGTTTTGGTACGTTCTGTCTTGACCTGTGATTTACCGCAAGGGGTTTGTGTAAAATGTTATGGGCGCAATTTAGCTACAGGTAATATGGTATCTGTGGGCGAGGCAGTTGGGGTCATTGCGGCACAATCTATTGGGCAGCCTGGTACACAGCTTACCATGAGAACCTTCCACGTCGGAGGTATTGCGTCTAATGTGACCGTTGATGCGAAGGTTAAAGTCAAGTATGCAGGGGTTGTCAATTTTGAAGACCTGATGGTGACCAGTTATATAGATGCAAATGGAATGGGCGTAGAAGTTGTTATGAGCCGCTCTTCGGAGCTGCAAATTTTGGATGCAGATACAAGAAAAGTCTTAACCAGTACCCATTTACCCTATGGTTCACATCTTAAAGTCAAAAACAATCAAGCGGTAAGCTATGATCAAGAGCTCTACCATTGGGATCCTTATAATGTGGTATTATTGGCTACCCAGGATGGCGTAGTGAACTTCCTAGGCCTTGAAGAAGGGATTACCTATCAAGAAGAATTTGATGAACAAACTGGCCGGAAAGCAAAGGTCATGATTGAGTCTAGGGATAAAACCAAACATCCAAGTGTAGTCTTATGTGATGAGGCAGGCGTAACCATTGCTTCGTATACCCTTCCTGTGAAAGCGCAGTTAGCCGTAGAAGTAGGTGACAAGGTTCATAAAGGAGAGGTGCTTGCTCGGGTGCCTCGTATCATCAATCAATCTCGAGACATTACAGGTGGTTTACCTCGTGTAGTCGAGCTTTTTGAGGCTAGAAAGCCTGCCAATACAGCTTTTATTAGTGAGTTAAGTGGCGTGGTAACCTATGGGGGCATTAAAAGAGGCAATAGAGAAATTTTTATTGAATCTAAAGAAGGCATACAGGTCAAGTATATGATCCCATTGTCTAAGCATATCTTGGTCCAAGACAACGACTATGTAAAAGTAGGAGAGGTGATTACAGATGGTGCGGTAGCTGCTGCTGATCTTTTGGTTACAAAAGGTCCACTCGTTGCACAGGAATACATTATGAATGAGTTACAAAACGTATATCGTTTACAAGGTGAGAAAATCAATAATAAACACATTGAAATCATCATTAAACAAATGATGCGTAAAGTAGAGGTACTTGATCCAGGTGATACAACCCTATTGCATGGGCAAGTGATTGATAAGGTTAAGTTCTTTGAAGAGAATGATAGGGTTCGTGATCAGTCCATTGTGCTTAATCCTGGTGATTCTAAATTATTTAAGCAGGGGCAATTTGTCTCTTCTAGTAGGTTGCAACAAGAGAACGATAAACTAAAACAGCAGGGGTTAGTGGTTGTTGAAGCCAAGCCAGTAGAATTAGCCGTTGCGCAACCAAAGTTGCAAGGTATTACCCAAATCTCCTTGGCGACAGAAAGTTTCTTATCTGCAGCTTCTTTCCAAGAAACAGCTAAGGTGTTGAGTGATGCAGGTATTAGTGCCAAGTATGATAGGCTAAAAGGATTGAAAGAAAATATTATTGTAGGTCATTTAATTCCTGCCGGAACGGGTATGCGCCGTTATGAAAAGTTGGTTGTCAACTCTAAAAGTGAATTTGAGGCTTTGGTAGCTGCTAAAGCGGGTGCAGCAGCGGGGTAGGTACGTAGTGATATATATAAAAAAAGCATCTGTTCACGATACTTATTAATAATGAACTTTATCCCACTTTTTTCTTGATAAAAAAGTGGACAAAAAAACCATCGTGCTGAACACATACAAAAAACCAGTGACTTGAACAGATACATTAAGTGCATATAACGATAACCATTTGTCTGAATAAATCAACCCCATTATAGTTTAGTAATTTTTTACTAGGAACGGAAAAATCTGAATGGTCAGACAACAGGCCTGTCTGCATATGTAATATATTATTTTGGGTTATACAAGCGATCTAAGGTTTCCTTACACATCATCTTTACTCTAAGTAGTTATCTGAATAACTATAGCTAATTTTGTAGAAATTCAGATAATTTATCACCTTACTAGGTGCTATAATCAGCACTAGAGCCATATAACACGTATATAAGGGTATAATTACAAACTAAGTCTGTGTTAAAAAATTACTATTTATTAAAAGGTATGGTTGAAAAAGATTTAGAGGACCATACAAAAAATACATTCACACATCACAATCTTATTGTAAAGTACAATAACAAAGAATATCAGGTTAATATAGATATTCAATCTGATGCGTACCCTAATGTAAAGGTATATTTCAATGATGCGTTTAATCATCCATTATTAGAAAATATAGGAAAACTAACAGATGAAGGATTGTTTAATTTAAACGAACTGTCTCAAGATTATAAACTTGATTATTTAAGAAGTAATGTGGTATAGATCGGTCAACTCATATCACTAGAACCAAAGCTTACGAAAGTATTATCAATGCTTTTAGATCAATATATTAAGCCAGGGTGTTATATATATGTAATGGGAGGGTTTTACAGTGAAGACCAGGAACAAGAAGAAGATAATCTTCCTCATGGATTAAAACTAAGAAGAATATACAATTATTTACCGTCCCAGGGTACATGACGTACATTTAAATCAAGGAACTCCTCTATCGATGAAGCGACATAAAACTAACGGTATTTACCAGGATGGCGCTCTATTTGTTAAAAACTTGGATAATCCAGTAAAAGCTTTTTTCTTTATGTTTAAAGAACAGTCTTTAAAAACGGATCCAAATGGCAACCCTGTTGAACAGAAATAAATTCTCTCCATTCGCCCCAAGGAAAGATACATCCGTGTGGTCAGGGTCTTTCTAAATATTGTGTAAATACTTAGATGCTCCCATGAAATTTGTATGTGTTCAGCGCAATGGTTTTTATTAGGTATCTGTTCCAGTCACTGGTTTTTTTGTCCACTTTTTTATCAAGAAAAAAGTGAGATAAAAGTCATTATTAAGCAGTATCGTGAACAGATACAATCTGACTTGCCATAGTCCTGAATAGAGACCTAAGATGACACTTTTAGCAATTTTTTGCCGGTCGCTTGATTTTTTTTTGGACACTTTTAGACAAGTCAAAAGTGTAGTATAGATGTCTTTTTACCACCGATCTGAACAGGCCATAGCATCAGCTTCAGGTAAATCTATGCTAGTACAGAGGCGTAAATGGATCGTTCGTATACGCCACCATTTGTAGCTGCTAAGTGTATTTATGCAACTTATTTATCTCCCTTTAGCTCTTCCATAGAGGCCTTGGATGCCGATATATGTGTGCGGATTTCTTGCGCAATTTTTTTTAACGTTTGCATGCCTTTGCGAACCCTGGTTCCAGCAGCTTTGTTGTCTTTCTCGTAGAATTTATGAAACTCATCTTCTAAGGAAAGTACTAATGTTTTTAATTCTTCAAATCGATTCATGATATAATAATTAATGGTGTTTATAGGAACCTTACTAGATGGTCTCTTTGAGGCTATAAAATGGCCTACTGTGCTGCACCTGGTACGAAATAGTTCATGTCCAAAGGCAATCCTTTCATAAGATGGCCACCTGGTGGTCTTTACTATTTTATGAATCTAATCAATTTTTATCAAATTGTTCTGATCTGTATTGAAATTTTTGACTTAATACTCCCCTTGTTTACCCTATGATAGGTCCATGCAGCGTTAGGGTTATGTTGCAAAAAAAATGCCCATTATAAAAAAATATGATCAGAAAGCGAAGTTCGATAACTGGGTAAATAGAAGCTACGCTTCAACAATCAGCTGTTATGGTTTGATTTGCGTTTTATACACTTTCTTTTTTTTATATATTGGCTATAATCTAGCCATGCATAAAAACAAAATAATATGTTTAACAAGAAAATCTTACTGTTTGGCGTCTCTATTGGGTCCTATATCCATGCTATATATTCTACCTATGGGAGTACGCAACAGCTGGTCAACCCATCTGATCAGGTTACAATTGCTCAATCGCTACCTGTAGAAAAGCATATAGCGCCTATAGAGATACACTTAGCAGCTGCCAAGGGGGATGTAGCCCATATCCGTTCTTTAATCGCTGCTGGCAAAAATGTACAGGTATTGGACCGAAACAAGATGAGTCCATTGCATATTGCTGCTGCTAGAGGTCATTTACTTTGTGTCCAAGAGCTTATCAATGTAGGGACTAAAGTTAATATAGTGGATTACCTAGGTAGAACACCACTCTATTTTGCTGCCCAGCATGGGCATCTATCCATTATGCGTGAGCTCATTGCAGTTGGTGCTACCATTCAGCTTACCGATTGCCTAGGTAGAACGCCGATTCATGTTGCGGCGCAAGCTGGTCAGGTGGCATGTATGAACTATTTAATACAAAAGAGCGCACATGTCGATGGGTTTGATAATGATGATCTAACCCCTTTACATTATGCTGCTTTATCCGGTTCATTTTTATCTGTTCAAACTTTAATAAAGGCAGGTGCAAAAGTGCAGGTATTTACGAAGCACCATAAGTTTACGCCGTTGCATGCGGCTGCACAAAGTGGTAATGTTGCCTCCATACAGTTATTAATCCATAACCATGCTAACGTAAATTCGGTTACGCCTAGTGGCATTTCACCCCTTTATATAGCGGCTCAACATGGCAAACTCGCTGTGTTAAGGGAGCTATTAGCGCATAAGGCAGATATTCATGCAGCAGACGGCCTCAATACACCCTTACATGCTGCTGCCTTAGCTGGCCATTTGGATTGTTTAAATCTATTATTAAAGGCAGGTGGGAATCCATCGGTTCGCAATAAAGAACAAAATACCCCTTTGCATTTAGCCGCTCGATATGGTAAGCATGATTGTTTAAAAGCATTGATTGCTATTAACGAAGCATATATACACCTAATAGGTGAAAAGCAGCGCACCCCTTTACATTGGGCCGCTCGATCAGGGCATTGTATTTGTGTCGAGCAGCTTATTGAGGCAGGGGCTGTTATAGATGCTTCAGATTTTCACAATAAAACTCCCCTTCATCTCACTGCTTTCTATGGACACGATAGTTGTCTAGATAAGTTGTTAAAAGCGGGTGCCAATCCTCACGCCACTACCCATATAGGCTTTACACCTTTACATATGGCTGCTAAAAGTAGGAATATAAGGTGTTTACAAGCACTGATAGAGGCTGGTGTGCGGCTCTCTATTGTCGATAGGTTTCAAAATACTCCACTGCATTTATCTGTTGCATTCCAAAATATCGATGCTAGTGTAGCACTTATACAAGCTGGTGCACCAGTGAATATAGCCAATCAGTGGGGAGTCATGCCCCTACATATAGCTGCGAAACTAGGGGATTTGGCTGCTTTGCAAGCACTTATTGAAGCAAAGTCTAAGGTGAATATGGCAAAAAAGTCAGGTGCTACGGCGTTGCATGTGGTGGCAAAAAGAGGCTACACAGCTTGTTTGAAGGCATTGATACAAGCAGGTGCCCAGGTGAGGGTCTACAACCGGGTAAAAGAAACACCACTCTACCTGGCAGCTGCTAATGGCCATTTAGATTGTGTAGAGGCCTTGATTGCAGCCGATCAAAATCAGCATTCTATCACTAAAAAGCTTAAAGGCAAAGTTAAAGATCAACCACTTCTGGCTAAGGTTATGAAAAGCAAACCTAAGTTAGATATGGTTAATCAATTGAATGAGACACCCTTATATGCTGCAGTTAAGCATGGACATGTCGATTGTGTTTTGATGCTTATACGTCATGGTGCCAGGGTAAATGTCAGGAACAAAAGAGGAGAAACCCTTTTGCATCTCGCTGCTCAAAAGGGCTGTGAAGTTTGTGTAAGGGCTATTTTAGGTGCAAAAGCAGCAATCAATGTAGTAGACCATTATAAAAATACACCGCTGCACCTTGCGGCTCAAAATGGCCATATCAAAGTGGTGCAAGAACTCATACGAGCAGGGGCTTTATCGCAGCAGAACAGATTTAATAAGGTACCTGCTTATTTGGCGTTACAGAATGGTCATGTAAAGTGTTATAAATTGTTGAACATCTACTTCGCACAGCAAGAACAATAGGAACCCGTTTGGTAGGATGCTTAGGGGCTTAAGGGGGGTAATAGGTAAAATTTAACTACTAGATAAAGCCTAAATGTATCGTTTAACTTTTTGTATCTGTCGTACGTTCAAGTCGTTGATTTTTTGTGTTAAAAGAGAAACGTATCTGTTCATATTACTGGTTAATAATGAACTTTATCCCATTTTTTTCTTGATAAGAAAGTGGACAAAAAAAACACTGCACTGAACACATACAGAAAAATGCCTCTGTAAAAAGCTTTTTTATCAATAAAAAGTAAAAATAACTCAATAGCCAACAGAAAAGAATGCGACAGTTTATGAGCGTATATAAAAAATATAAAAAAACATTGATATGGAATAATATATATCTATAGTGGCCTGAAAAAGTCGGACAAAAGTATTTTAATTTATTTTCGTATCTGTTCATCGCAGTGGTTTTTTGCGTCAAAAAAAACCTGCCCCTGTAAAAAGTTGCGGTTTAGAAAGTGGCACTTTACCGAGGGCTTGATTTTTTGTCCGTTTTTTTATCAAGAAAAAAGTGGGATAAAGTTCATTATTAACCAGTAATGTGAACAGATACTATCTAATTTTTTGGTACAAAAAGATGATACCTGCCCCTGATGCGCAACGCATCGCGTTTATAGTAGAAAGATGCTTTGTATTGCTATCTTGCTTGCAAGTAGCATGCCCAGCTTGCGGATCATTATGTTTGTAAAAAAACCATTCTTGATCCTTTTTTACGTAAACAATTAGAGGCTTTATATCAGCATTTTGTTGCATCTGTGCTACAAATGCGGTTAAAGCAAAAGTATGTCTTTCTGAGTTGGGTACTACTGGGTTAGCGCTAATGGTTATAAAGGCTATGTCCATTAACATACGTTTCTCCCAAGAACCATCTGCTTGCACTCTTGGAAAATAAACCAGTAATGCATCAGGCAGGTTACGCAATGGGTGGCTATCTTTATGGTTTGCTGTCGTTAGGCTGGTTTCTATGCGTGTATACCAATCATTTTGTGCATCTGGATCTTCATCTGGCGCTATATATAAGGGCTTGAGGTCCTGATCCCTACTATGCTTTAACAGCATTTTTCCCTCTGGTCTGCTTTTAAATATCGTATACCAATCCTCATCTGCTGGTTGCGCGTCTTTGGGTCTACTTTTAGGTCCCTGGGTCCAACTTGCTTTCATTATGGAGTTGGCTATATTTTCCTGACCTCCAGGAAGCTTTGGCTCATGTCTAGGTGCCTTTCTTTTGCAAGCCATTACCATCAGTACCAGGACTATCCATGTTAGTTGCCCTTTGCACAATAAACCAAATTTCCATTTCATACGATAAGATTTCATGGTGTTACCACTCTTGTTCCAAGCGTTTACAGTAATGCCATCCACATATAAAGAGCTGCATGATAAAGAACCAATGGTATCCTTGAAGGTAAAAGCAAGGAATCGCAATAGCAGCAGCGGCCAGCCCGATGATCAGACTAGCTACATACCCTTTATGACCAAATTTTTTTTCTAGAATATAACGCACCAGCCAGCCACCATCCAGTGGTGCAATAGGTATTAAATTCAATAACAACCATCTACTATTGATATACATCGTCACGGAGAGCAAATAGTTCAATAAGTAGCCACTGACCATATTACATTGCAGCAATAGATAAGCCACTAATGTCAGTAATCCTTGAAACAGCGGTCCTGCAAGGGTAATGAAAAATTTTTGTTTGTCCGTTAGCTGTGATTCATTAAAGATGGTTCTTCCACCCAAAGCTTGCAGTACAACAGTAGGTGTCGCACCAAAAAAAAGAGCAGTTAATGCATGGCCATATTCATGTATAAGTATACTAAAAGTGAAGATACTAGACCATAGTAAGCCTTGCGTATATGGTCCGTCTACACTACCCATTACCAACAATAAAAAGATCCAATAACTCAGATCAATCGTTACTGAAACTTTTAAAAATCTAAAACGCAACACGGTACTATAGTTTTAGGTCCTCAACCTACAGATGGAATAGATGCTATTTCTTTACACACCACGAGAAATATATTTTTCACGTTTGATACGTTGTGGGTTAAACCCCATTGTTTCCAATTTTTCAATACTATCATCAATCATATATGGGTTGCCGCAGAGGTATACCAAATCAGTCATTGGGTTTAAGTCAAGTGTCTCAAAGGCCGATTGCACATATCCAGCATAGTGATAAGGTGTGGTCAATACATCTGCTCTACTGAGATAGCCACGAAAATGAAACCTTTCATATTTTTGCGCAAAAGCAATAAAATCTTCTGCATAAAGTAGGTCGTTGGCATAACGTACACCCAATAGCAACGTTACCTTTAGCTTGTCATCTGCTTCTAGTCGTTGGGCAAGGGCAGGCAACATAGAACGATAGGGGGCTACACCTGTTCCAGTCGCTACCAATATATACTGGGAGGGACTTTCTACTGTTTGCAGGATGAGCCTACCTCTAGGCCCCACACAGCGCAACTCATCTCCGATTTTTAAATTAAAAAGGATGTTCGTAGCGAATCCACCCGCAACAGGTGCAATGGCGATGTCTAATCTATCCCCTGGACTATTGGCTAGGCTATAGCTACGCGGGATGGTTTTACCAGACGCATGCGGCAACAAAAAAGTAATAAATTGGCCCGGTATAAAGCCAAAAGGCAGTTGATCAGAACGTATAAAAGTTAGCTCTGCTACGCTAGGTGTAAGCATGGTAGAGCCTATATGCTTAACCTTAAATTGATTGAGTTCCATTACTGCTATGTCTGCTTGCGCGTGGTCTATCAATGACCACATGCGCCATGTTGTATCTACTCTTGTGCTTTAAGTTCGTATCTGTTTCCTGTACCTGTTCCCAACGTAAAGCTTACATCCGTTCTGTGTGCGAACCACACGTCCTACAAACAGACTAAAACATTTTATGGACATTCCTATTCGGTACTTGAACCCAAATCTAAAAAAAACTAAGCATGAATCGAAATTTTTTATAAAAAGCCATAACGAAATGGCTGTGTAATGTTCCATACAAAATCGAATTGGTATCTTTTTTGTCAACCTATATGAATAGCCTTTGTTTAGGCCATTAATACACATTTTTTATACCATACGGTAGATGTTATATTGCATAAAAGAATTTTTTGTTTCTTTTTTTATCAAAAATGTACAAATTCTTGTATGGATACAAATTAGTCCTTATAATTTGTATATAACTTATTTCAGTGTACTAATTTGTAATTAATTGACGTATTTAGCTATGGCACCCTTCTTAGATATACCCCTTTTTATGGTGGTTTCTTTTCTATTATTGACTTTAGTGGTTGGTATTTATTTTAGTCGAAAGATTACTTCCTTTCAGCAATATGCTGTAGGTAATAGACAGTTTGCTACTGCTACTTTGGTGGCCACTGTATTGGCTACCGCTTATGGAGGAGGAGGTTTGATACGCAATGTACAGCAGGTGCATCAACTTGGCCTTTACTGGATCATCTTGGATCTTTTGGCTGGGTTTGATCTCTATATTATCAGTAAGTTGGCTTTATATATGGGTCGATTTATGGGTCATCTTTCTATGCCAGAAACGATAGGTAGCGTATATGGTAAATATGCCCGAATCATTACAGCGTTATCTGGTATTTGCGATGCGATTGCTATGATTGCGATGCAAATCAGTGCCATGTCTTTAGCCATTAGTCTCTGTTTAGATTCCGTACATCCCAAGGCGATTACGGTTGTAGTGACTGTAATCTTGATTTGCTATTCTAGTTTTGGAGGCATTCGTGCGGTTGCTTTTACAGATGTATTGCAATTTATCACTTTTGCCATCATTATTCCTATTTTAGCATGGTTTATGCTTAAAAGTACCGGTAAATCCGTTACAGAAATCATTCCTTTTTTACAAAGTCAGGAAAAATTTCAATTGCGTACGGTATTGCATTTTGATATGAACCTAGTAGCGATGTGTTTGCTTTTGTTAAGTTTTTTAATGGGTTACATAGAGCCTCCAACCCTACAGCGCGTCTATATGTCTTCTAGTTCGATACAAGCTGGTAAGGTGTTTTTATATGCCACACTTTTCAGTTTTGTCATCACCTTATTGATCATGCTGATTGGCCTATTTGTTTTTGTAGCTGCACCCGACTTACCCGTGACGGCTATTTGGGGGTATATCATGGCGCATGTTCCTCCTGTTTTTAAAGGCATGGTTTGTATCAGTTTGTTGGCTATGGCGATGTCCACAGCTGATTCTAAGCTAAACGCCTGTGCGGTGATGATTAGTCATGATATGTTGCAGAGTATACGAAGTCCAGAGAAGGCACCTTATGCGCACCAGCTCCGGTTGGCCATGTGGATGAGTATAGGCATAGGTATATTGGCTATGGTATTGACTTTTTATTGCAACGATCTATTGAATTTGCTCAAATTAAGTCTAGACTTTTCGCTTCCGATTGCTACTGCTCCTTTTATCTTGGCTGTGTTGGGTTTTCGGGGTACTGCTCGTACCGCTTTGATTGGTATGGGTACAGGCATCGTATCTATTGTAGCTTGGGACCACTGGATTGAACCCAAAACGGCTATCAATGGTTCTTTTATTTGTATGGTAGCCAATGGTCTAGCCATGATGGCGGCCCACTATTTATTCAAGCAGCCGGAAAATACAGGTTGGATAGGCCCAGATCGTACATGTATACAAATGCAACAAGTGCATGTGCGTAAGCAGCGCGCGCAAAAAGAAGCGATTAAAAATGGTTTGATAGATATCAAAGCTACCTTAGCGAAGCTTCAACCCAGCCATGCGGCATTAACCTATTCGGGGATTTATATCGTCATCACTAATTTGTTGTTCTATTGTATAGCCTCTATTGTCGATCATGTCGGTTGGCTTATGGCACAACTTTTAGTAGGCGCTTGCTTCTTAGGGTATAAAACATTTCTGTCCACAACACCAAAATTTATTCCTGATTGGGTATTGGGTTTGATCTGGGTTATAGGCTTATCTTTTTGCTTGCCTATCAATGTAATTTGGCATTGGTGGCAGGGTTCCCCACTTTTGTTGAATGTGGGTTTGTCGTTGGCCCACTTAGCGGTTACCTTGTTGGTGTTTCCTTTATATCTTGGTGTCAGTTTTGTAATGGTTACGCTGTGTATGACAATCTTCTATTGTAGCGCCATCTACTGTACCAAGCCACTCCTATTGATGCTATCACCCTTAGGTGTAGCGTTGTTGTTGCTGCTTTGTTTGGGATTTGGGTTACTTATTTTGGGTATTTTTATTTACCTGAAAGCTAAAATCAAGGCTTACTTTGACCAAGTAGGTTATTTAAAAGATAGCGTACAGATGCGTGCATCCCAAAAACACAAGGAAGCGCTTTATGACGCAGCTATGGCCCCTTCTATTGGCTTGGGTCTGCCTAAGAGGTATGGTTCTATTTTAGGAAAAGCAGTCCATAAAATGGAGGAAGCTATCTCCTTTTTAGATGGCAATATTCCCATTTATAAGCAAGATTTCCAGAGTATTATCAATAAGCTCTATGATTGGGTGGCTTATTTCAGCAAGCATGAGCAAGCCAAAGCGCATGCTTTGTTACAGCCTGCTAAGATTAGCTTAGACCAGTTGATTTACAAACTAGAGTGTACCCTATCCCAGGAGGTAGCTGATCCGCCTAGGTTATTGGTAGAACAAACGGTCGATCCTAGTGGTGTGTTAGCTTCCCATATGGTATGTGATGTCCATCAAGTAGTCTATTCATTGGTACAGGCGGTTTTACGAGTGAGTGGTAGATTAGATGGCCCTACCCCACCAATCGTCAGCATCCAACTGCATGCCACGGCTTTGCAATTTAAACGCGCAGATGCTATAGATAGTAGCGTGCCTCATTGGATGCTTTTTCAGGCTATTGGGTGGGTAGTACGTAACGTTTCCATTTCTTCTGAGGCGTTGCCGAAGGTAAAGCCTTTGTATAGTGATCAGGTGGGCACTATGGGGTCAGAAGGGAAGCAGGCAGTGCATCCATCTATCGATCTACAGCAAGAGACTATAGCCAGTATCGTTTGTGCCCACTATGGATATTTAGAATATCCTGCTGATGGCAAACCATGCACTATGCTACTGGTACTGCCTATTGATGTCACAGAAATTCGTGATAGGATGATGTTTAGGCTACCTATAGATTGCTTGACCTCAGCAGCCCCTGTTACACCTAAGGAACAGGCGGATGCAATGATGGCCTTAATGCAGTTCCATGATTATGTCTGTAGGTCCTCTTATAAAGTAGATCCTATTGATGTAGGTACGATTTCCAATCTACTTTTATTACTCAGGCAACACTTTGGCTTGAAGCGCCATGCCTCGGGCCAATTATTTTATGTACGTGTGATAGGTATTGCCGAATTGGTGCTAGAATGGGCGTTTCATTCACCTAAGGTAATTTATGCTGCTTTGCTTTATGAGTTGGTGCGTCATACCTGTTTGCCGCTTTCTTATGTTAAGGAACATTATAATTTAGGGGTCTATGCCTTTGTGTTGAATGTGGTAGGGGTAGATAAGCGCCAAACCTTAGATCATCCTTCTTTGCTTTATGTTCAGAATCGATTAAAGGAAGCCATTAAAGAAGATCACGTACAGCTTTCTGTACTTTTTATTAAATTGGCCGAACGGCTGTATGACCTACGTCATGCCTTTGGGTATACCCTATTAGAGGATGTAAAATATATGGCTTATGAAACCCTGATCGTAGATGTGGCGCTGGCCAAGCAATATTTGGGTAGTGAAATAGCAGAAGCCTTGGCACAAGCAGCTAAACAGGCATTGGAGATCTACCATCAAAAAGCCGTCCGCTAGGTTGCTTGTATCCGCCTAACCCAATCTAAGTGGAGGTGGTAAAGCGTTGAAGGATTTCTTATAGAAGTTGCTTAGATTTAAACCTAAAGTTATTTTTCTAGTGCACGCAAGGAGGCATCTTTTAGAGGATATGCGAGCACCACATACAACAATTAATATGGCTGAGAGGAATAGATATGGTGACACGCTCCTACATGTGGCAGCCTTTAAAGGTGACGCGCAACAAGTCAAGGTATTATTGCAAGACAAAGCAATCGATGTAAATGCAAGAAATAACTACGACGATACGCCCATACATTATGCCGTTGCGCAGGAACAGGTAGAGGTACTTCAAGTACTGCTTGCACCATCTACAGGCGTGGATGTCAATGCAGTAGATCAAGATACCTATGTCCCGCTCCATTATGCGTCATACACAGGTCATGTGAAAATGATCCAAGTATTGTTGGATAATGTAAATATTAATGTGAACATCATGGATAAATATGCAAACACCCCTTTGCATTATGCCGCATTTGTAGGACATGTAGCAGCGCTTAAGGTATTGTTGTCTAGCAGGTTGATTGATGTGAATAGCAAAAATCAGCATGCAAACACCCCATTATATTATGCCGCATGGCAAGGTCATGTAGAGGCGGTGCAAACATTAGTAGCGGCTACAGACATTGAGCTAATGGTAAAAAATAAGTATGGTTACACGCCACTTGATGCAGCCAATAGAGCTAGCCATTCGGAGTGCCTAGATCTGTTGTACCATGCCGTGCATAAAAAAGACGACTAAGCATCGTATGTGTTTAGCACAGTGGTTGTTATTAGGTATCTGTTCCAGTCACTGGTTTTTTGCGTCAAAAAACCCGCCCTTGAAAAAAAGTCGCGATTTAGAAAGTGGCATTTTACAGATGATTAGGAAAAACAGTTTCCTTTGAAGCCCCCTTTGGGGGCGCTTTCTGTTTTTCCATCTGTAAGATGACACTTTCAGTGACTTTTTTCCGAGGGCTTGATTTTTTGTCCACTTTTTTATTAAGAAAAAAGTGGAATAAAATTTATTATGAACCAGTAACGTGAACAAATACAAGAAAAAAGTGGGATAAAGTTTATCATTAACCAGTAATGTGAACAGATACTAAGCATCACGGTACCCATTCAGCATAAATGCCTCTATTCTTTTATGCGTTTTAGCCCTGCCCAATAAGGCTATGGTTTCTGTAAGGTCTGGGCCTGCTACACCCCCTGTCAGAGCCATACGCAGGACGGGCCTGATACCAGGCATTGTTTGTAACACCTCTTTGATCGCATGCACATCCCATGTTGCTAAGTCCGTAAGCCTTTGGGTAAAAGCCACCAGCTCCTCTTTGGTTTGCTGTTTCCACTTTTTCTGGATCAGTTCAGCATCATAATCCACAGGATCAAAGAAGAAAAACCTGCCTTCCTGCCAGAAATCGTTTGGGAAGGTAATTCTATCCTTTACAAGGTTACAAATGGCCATTGCCTCCTGTTGGCTGCAAGTTATATTTTCTTTCGTTGCTTCTGTGATAAAGTAGTTGGCCCAAGCCGTTGGGCCTTGTTTTTTAATATGCTGTTGGTTAAACCATTTCGCTTTAGCGATATCAAACTTAACCCCTGATTTGCCTAGCCGTTCCAGAGAAAAAGCCTCTATTAAACCTTGTTTGGTAAAGATTTCTTGGTGCGTACCTGGGTTCCATCCCAATAAAGCCAAAAAGTTCCACAATGCCTCTGGTAAATAGCCTGCTTCTCTAAACGACTTTTCCACTGTAAGGTCTGGGCTACTCCAAGTGATTGGGAATGCTGGGAATCCATATTGATCCGCATGGCGTTTGCTTAGCTTGCCCGTACCATTGGGTGCTAATAGCAAGGGAAGATGTATAAATTGAGGCATTTGATCCGCCCACCCTAAGTAACGATATAACAATATATGAATAGGCGTAGATGGTAACCACTCTTCGCCACGGATCACATGGGTAATTTGCATCAGGTGATCATCCACTACACTAGCAAAGTGGTAAGTAGGCCAGCTATCTGACTTCATTAACACTTTATCGTCCAAGGTAGCCGTATCTACTTTTACCCAGCCGCGGACGCCATCTTTAAAGCGTATGAGTTCCTTATGCGGTACTTTCAGTCGAATCACGTAAGGCTTTCCAGCTGCGATCCATTCCTGCACCTGTTCTGCAGGCATGGTGAGCCCATTGCGCATCCATTCACGGCTTATGGCGTTGTAGGGGGGGTGGTCTACCTTTGCTGCTTTAAGCCGCTCCCGCATCGTTTCGATCTCTTCGGGTGTGTCAAATGCATAATAGGCGTGGCCACCATCCAATAAGGGTTGGATGTATTGCCGATAGAGGGCTATCCGTTCAGATTGTCTATAGGGCCCAAATGGTCCCCCTTGTTCAGGGCCTTCATCTGGCACAATCCCCAGCCAACGTAAACTTTCTAGAATATACGCTTCTGCGCTTGCCACCAAGCGCTTTTGATCTGTATCTTCCACACGCAATATAAACCGTCCGTCCGCTTTTTGGGCCAAAAGGTAATTGTACAAAATGGTTCTCACACTACCAATATGTAAGGCCCCTGTTGGACTAGGAGCAAAGCGCACATGCACCGTCATATCTTAATCTAAAAAAACAGCTAAAAACATCAGTCTATTGGCCACATCGCCTAAAAGCAGTGACTTGAACAAATACCTAATAACAACCACTGCGCTGAACACCCAATGGCGTCAACTTAAGGAATATCTATTCTAACACAGCGATAGAAATGGCTAATGTGTATACGCCGCTGCTCATGTCCGCCAAGTTTTTTTATCGGCGGACATAATCGCCTTAACTTGACGAAATGGCAGCAAATATATCTATTCAATTTACTGGTTTTTATGTAAAAAGAACAACGCCCCTGTAAAAAGTCGCGGTGTAGAAAGTGGCATTTTACAGATGATTAGGAAAAACAGTTTCCTTTGAAGCCCCCTTTGGGGGCGCTTCCTGTTTTCCCATCTGTAAGATGATACTTTCAGCGACTTTTTGCCGAGGGCTTAATTTTTTGTCCACTTTTTATCAAGAAAAAAGTGGGATAAAATCCATTATTAACCAATGGTAAGAATAGATATTTTTATTTGAAAATTAACAAAAATAATCCTTAAGTTAACGCCATTGGCTGAACACCTACTAAAAACAAGCACAAAATCGTATGCCTCAACTTCCCTACCATGGCTGCGCCAGCACAGCCTTAAGTAGGCATAAACTATATTTTGGCCAAAACCGTAACCCCTCCTTTTATTTTATCACCTACAGCTACCTGGATATCGGCATCCAGAGGCAAATAGACCTCTGCTCTTGAACCAAACTTAATAAAACCACATTTTTCACCCTGTTGCACCTCTTCCCCTTCTTTAAAATAAAACTTGATGCGACGTGCCATAAAACCGGCTATTTGTCTAAAAAGAATTTGCTGACCATTCTCATTTTCAATTACGATGGAAGTCCTTTCATTATGCGTACTAGCTTTAGGATGAAAAGCCACCAAGTACTTACCTGGGTGGTATTTAAAAAAGACAATCCTACCAGACATCGGAAATCGATTCACGTGTACATTAAAGGGAGACATAAATATACTTATTTTGATGCACTCTTCCTGTAAGTACTCCTCCTCATATACGTTTTGAATATTAATAACTTTACCATCTGCTGGCCCTAGTATATATTGATCTTGCGTATGGATGATACGGTATGGATCTCTAAAAAAATAGATTAACCAAAAATACAAAGCACCACTTACTACTGCAAACCCTATCGATTGATGGTAACTAAATACCACTTTTTTATGCATGCCATAATAGATCAGCAACAGCAGCACAGGCGTCCATAACAAAATTTCTTTTCCTTCTTTATGTATTTTCATTACTTGAAAAATTAAAATCCAGCACTATTGTAACCGTCATCCAATGGGTAGCCCTTTTGCCCATAAGGGCAACGAAAATAGGTTTGGTTTCAGTTGTGCCTATAGACCGTTGGTATGCGCAGCCGTTTAGGGAAATTGATAAAAAAATTGGTACACAGTAAAAATAATACAAACATCTGTTTTTCAACAAAACAAACATGTGTTTAGTTTTTTATCAAGCTCCACATAGCCTATATAATGCCTTTTACCCACAGAGCAAAGTGATTTTTAAGAATGCCACTATAGTAGGAATGGTTAACAATAAACTATCCACTCTATCCAAGAGTCCTCCATGACCTGGAATCATTTCACTAGTGTTTTTTGCATCTACACTTCTTTTCAGCAATGAAGCAACCAAATCTCCATAGGTACCGGTAAAAATGGTAATCACTGAGATCGAAAGCCACTGCCATAAGGGTAAAATATTAAAAAAATAGGCGGTCCCATAACCAGCCATAACTGCAAATAAGGCACCAGCCACCAAACCCTCCCATGTTTTTTGAGGAGAGATCCGTTTAAAGAGTTTGGCTCGTCCTATGGTAGAACCCACTAGGTAGGCCCCCGTATCCTGACTCCAAACAATAGCCAATAAACCCAGGATCAGCTGGTTGGAATAGATGCCTTTAAAAAAGGCTAGATAGTGCAGCATGCCACAAGGAATGGCAACATATAAGATTCCTAAAAAAGTAGCCGCGATATCTAAAAAGGGATTAGAGGGCTTGTGACTATAGAGCGCAACGATATATATTAAAACCGTTAAGGGAATACAGCTATAACTTAATATAGGTAAAAAATTACCTTGGAGGTAGTAAGAAAAGGCTATGGTATACAAGAGTAGTCCTAAGCAAATGCCGTAGCCGCGCATGGGTGCCACATTGGCTTGCTTCAGCAACTTATAAAACTCTAACATAGCCAACATGGCTACATAAAAAAAAAGAAAAAAATAGGTCCATGCAGACCAGAAAATGGCAAAAATAATGACAGGTGCAAAGAAGACAGTCGAAAAAAACCGCTGTACAAAATTGTTTTGTTTTTTGAGCATAAGTGTAAATTTTTTGTATCTGTTCACGATACTGGTTAATAATGACTTTTATCCCACTTTTTTCTTGATAAAAAAGTGGACAAAAATCAAGCCCTCGGTAAAAAGGCGCTGAAAGTGTCATCTTGCAGATGGGAAAACAGGAAGTGCCCCCTTCGGGGGATTCAAAGGAAACTGTTTTTTTACATCATCTGTCAGATAACACTTGCTACACCGCGACTTTTTACAGGGGCGTTTTTCTTTTAACGCAAAAAACCAGTGACTGGAACAGAGACATTTTTTTTGCATCAATGATGCATCGTTTGCATAGCTTCTCATTCCAAGCCCATAGATTGTTACAATGATATAAAATTTACCAAGAGTGGCAAAACATCTTACCTAGGGGTGGCTTTGATCTGAGGTTATTACCCATGTGCTTCCAGCCAATTGGCGCCTATATGCCCATTTACTTTAATCGGCACATTTGCCAGTGGCAAAGCTTGTGCCATAAGCAGTGGAATATGGTGCTGTATTTCCGCTACTTCTTCTGTTGGCACATTAAAAACCAGTTCATCGTGAACCTGTATAATCAGTTTGCTTTTCAGCTTATGGCTGGTTAGCCAGTGGTGAATCTGGATCATTGCCAATTTAATCATTTCTGCTGCACTGCCTTGAATAGGTGTGTTAATTGCATTGCGTTCTGCAAAGCTGCGTAGCGCACTATTGCGTGCGTGTATATCAGGCAACCAACGTTTTCTACCCAATAGGGTAGTAGCATATCCCTTTTGTTTGGCCTGGGCTATAGCGTGCTCCATATGGTTTTTGATACCTGGAAATTCTTCAAAGTAGGCAGCGATCAACTCAGCTGCCTCTTTTCTAGATACATTACCCATGCGTTCCGCAAGGCCAAAAGCCGAAATGCCATATATGATGCCAAAGTTGGCTATTTTAGCCTTTCGTCGCATTTCCTGATCTACCTCTTCTGTTTTAAACAGTTTGCGCGCCGTGATCTGATGAATGTCTTTGTCTGCTTGAAAGGCGCTGATCATCGTTGCATCTTGTGCATAGGCTGCCATAATCCGTAGTTCTATTTGCGAATAGTCGGCAGAAAATAGACAGTCTCCTTGGCGGTGTGGAATAAAAGCTTTGCGGAGCCCTATGGTGGCTTTAATCGGTATGTTTTGCAAATTAGGTCCTGTAGCACTCAGCCGACCCGTTGTGGCCACAGTTTGGTGATAAGCGGCATGGAGCCGTTGGTCTATGGGGTGGACCATGGTAGGGAGTGCATCCACATAGGTAGAGCGGAGTTTTTGCCAGGCCCGGTGTTCCATGATGATGGGCACAATAGGATGCACTTTGGTGAGTTTGGCCAATACCGATTCTCCCGTTGCATATTGACCTCCTTTGGTTTGAATAGGCTTTTCATGCAGTTTTAATTTTTCAAATAATACCTTCCCCAGCTGTTTGGGAGAGTCGATATTGAAGTTGGTTTCGGCCAATGTATAAATCTTTTCTTTTAGATCATGGGTGGTGCGTTCCATCTCTTCCCCTAGCTGCTTGAGTAGGGTTAAGTCAATCGCAACACCCTCTATTTCAATTGCGGCTAGTACAGGCACCAATGGCATTTCAACCTCGTAAAATAACCTTTCCATCGCTTCATCCATTAGGGCTTGCACAAGCTTTGGGTATACTTGCAAAGTAAGTGCTGCCTGTTCGTTGAGATACCCTTTGTGTGCTTCGGGTGCTACGGTTTCCCTATCGTTTGGTGTGTAGTCTAGGTATTGTTCTGATAAGGCGGCGAAGGTATGGCGTCCATCAGGCGCCACCAACGCATGGGCGATCATTGTATCAAATAGGGGAGGGGCTACATGGAGTCCATAGCGTTGCAATACGATCAGTGCATCCTTTATATTGTGGCCTACTTTACATATATCCCTACGGTTAAAGAGCGGCTGCAGCAGTGCAAGCAATGGTTCGGCTGCGGCTGGATCAGTAGGTATCATTAGATAATCTATTTGTCCCGTTTGGTAGGAAAAAGCAATACCTAGCAAGTCCGCGCGGTGTGGATCGATGTGGGTAGTAGCAATATCAAAAGCCCATACCGCTATATGCTGCAGTTTTTGCATCAATGTGGCACAGTCTGGCTGTGTAAGCGTAGCGGCAACCCTTTCAGTTGTTTGAAACAAATCAGCTGTTGCCCCGCCAAATAACCGTTGTTGAAGCTGTTTAAACTCCAGCGAGGTAAACAGCGACTCCAATTTGGTTCTATTGGGCCCCTGGTAACGGCATGCTTCCCAATCCAGCGCAATGGGCACATCTGTACAAATAGTGGCCAGCTGTTTAGAGAGTAGGCCCTGGTCAGCATATTCAATGAGGTTGGCTTTTAACCGACCCTTTAGCGTGTGGCTGTGCGCCAGTACATTTTCTAAGTGGTCAAACGCTTTGATCAGTTTGCGCGCTGTTTTTTTACCAATAGAGGGAATACCTGGAATAAAGTCAGAAGGGTCGCCTGCTAATGCTAGAATATCCCTTACCTGTTCTGGTCTAACGATCTCCCATTCCGCCAAGATTTCCTTTTTGCCAAGTATCGTTGCCTTTTGGCCATGGCTATTCGGTTTATAGAGGTAGATACCATCCGTTACTACCTGTGCCAGGTCTTTATCTGTCGAGACGATATAGGTGGTAGCGCCCACCGCTTTTTTGGCCAATGTGCCCAGCAGGTCATCCGCCTCATAGCCGCTACACGTCACCGATAGAATCCCAAACCCATCTAGGATCGCTTGGATATAAGGAATCGCTATAGAGATCTCTTCCGGTTGTGCGGGTCGATGGGATTTATAGGCTGGAAATAGTTCATGTCGAAAAGTTTTTGCTTTGTCATCAAAGGCAACAATCAGGTGGGTAGGTTTTTCTTTTTGCAACACCTCTACCAAAGTGTTGACAAAGCCCAGTATGGCCCCTGTTTGAATGCCCTGTCTGGTCACCGTGACCGCTTTACCAAGAGCAAAATACGCCCGGTAGATGAGCGACATCCCATCTAATAGAAACAGCTTCTTTGGTATCATTTGATCTATATAGGCCTTATCATTTAGCTTATGAGCCGGTAACCAGTTATGCCCCTCTATAATGGTTGCCATAATGGGTATGGTCTAGTGTGGTAACACATCCCCTGATGGGACATTTGCTTAGCCCTGGTAGGCGCATGCTCATGCCCACTTGGACTATGATACTACCTATAGCATGGCTCACACTAATCAGCTCGTTCGGTATGGGCCGATTCGAGTTGGATCTTTCATATGTTTGCACCAGTTCATTGTTGCAGCAAAACCCATAAGCCACCCGAAGCTGCCCATGCAGATAACGTGTAATCTTTTTTTCCCATGTGCCCCCCAAGTCGAAGCTGCGCTCGTAGATCCAATAATAGGCCTTATCTAATTCAGAATGGTTGTAGATGCGCGGTGCCCAAGTACCATCTATTAATAAAGTATAATTCTGATTTTCAATTAACTTAAACCCTAATCGAACCAAAGGCGTCCAAGTAAAGTAATAGCTCCGTTCAGGTAGATAGGATAAAGTGTTACCTGCCTCATTTTGCGTATCATTTGATGGTATATTATCGACCCATTGCCCCGCCATTTTTTTGAAAAAAGAGCAGCGTAGACCCACACCACTACCGATGCGCAGCTGTTGAAAGTCCATAGCCACCAAAAGTTGTGCAGCCAGGGTCATACCTGTTCCCGTGAAGCCAAAGATGCCTTTAGCGTTGCTACCACCTATAGCCTTACTATCACCTATTCCAGCGTCATTTTTCTCAAAGTGAATAGAAGGCGCATGGTGCCAGCGGATCAGATAGGCTTGTGCCGTTGTGCGATTGATTGCCATTTCACCCGTTTGGCTACCAGGGTGCATGCCCTTAATGTGGACTTTATATCGATCCACTTGGATAGAAAAAGCGCTTTGTAGCTGAATCCGGCTCCAAAAGGAGTCGTTTGTAGCCCCTAATGCAACCAATGGAGCAAGCCACAGCAAGAAGGATAAAAAGCACTTCAAAGGATGAAAGGTTTAATGGTAACCGGTTTAGTAAACTATGATTAGGAAGTTAAAATTAGATTTTTTTACCTTTATTTCCTAATTTGGCCCATTGGTTGCGCGGCATCCATCGTTAAGCCTAGGGCGGGGTATTGCGTTGGTCATGGCTTGCGCAGCATCTAAAAAGAACCTATCCATGCGCTATTATGTTATTGCGGGTGAGCATTCTGGAGATATCCATGGTGCTGATTTGATTACGCAGATCAAAAGCATAGATCCCCATGCCGATTTTTGGTCTTGTGGGGGGGGGGCGATGGCAGCAGCCATTGGTAAACCTTGCCAGGTAGCAGGTACCAATATGGCCTATATGGGGATAGATTTTTTCAAAAAGTCCTATACCCTATGGCAGTGGTTACAATTGTGCCGACAAGGTTTGATCCACTACCGACCCCATGTAGTCATTTTAATCGACTACAGTGGTTTCAATATGCGTCTTGCCGCATTTGCCAAGCGCAATGGTTTTCTCGTTCATTACTATATACCGTCCAAGATTTGGGCCCATGGTCCACGAAGAATTGAAAAAATCAAGCGGGATGTAGATCAAGTATGGTCCATTTTACCCTTTGAAGCAGCCTATTACCAAGATCGTGGATACCCCACCATCGATTATGTAGGCCATCCATTGGTGCAGCGGGTGGCTGACCATCGCATCAATCCCGCTTTTAGAGCAGATAATAAGTTGGATCATCGGCCGATTATTGCTTTGCTACCTGGCAGTAGATTGGATGAGATTCGGCGCATTTTGCCGCTTATGGTTGCGCAGGGTGCTTCTACTTATCAATGGGTAGTAGCTGCATTAAGTCATATACCTCGCCATTTGTATCAAGCGTGTCCACCTACCGTTCAAGTAGTCTATGACCAAACCTATGACCTCATGGCCTTTGCCCGTGTGGGGATCATTGCTTCTGGAACCGCTAGTTTAGAAGCTGCTTTGTTTAATTTATTACAGGTAGTCATCTATAAAACCCATCCATTGGCTTATTTTTTTTACAAAAGCATCGCTACGGTACCTTATATCTCTTTGGTAAACCTTTTGATAGGCCAAGCGGTAGTTCCAGAACTCATTCAATATCAATGTACCCGTGACAAGCTCCATACCACTTTACAGGCTCTTTTATCTGGTAGTGGGGTGGTCACTCAAAAAGAGGCCTATCAGACCATTCGTCAGTTGTTGGGGGACCGTCATGCCGCTGTAGAAGCCGCAAAAGGTATAGTAGCCAGCGCAAAAAATCGATCTGTATCATGATGGAAAAACGATTAGGTAGGATTATGGCCATAGACTATGGCCTCAAGCGCGTCGGTATTGCCGTAACCGATCCCTTACAGATTATTGCCACCCCTTTGCAGACGATTGCCACGCCTACTTTATTCCTTTTTTTGAAGGACTATTTAGAAAAAGAAAATGTGGCCACCTTTGTAATGGGCATGCCCAAAGGTTTAAATGGCCGGCCTTCTACCATGAGTAGTGTAGTAGAACAGGTCAGTGTGCGCTTACAGCAGCAATTTCCAGCGCAACGTTTTTATTATCAGGACGAGCGTTTTACCTCTAAGTTGGCTATGCAGGGGCTCTGTCAAGCAGGCTATTCCAAAAAAGATAGAGCCAGCTCTATCGATCAAGTCAGTGCGGCGATTATCCTCCAATCCTTTTTACGTAGCATGGGGCATGCAATGCCATCACCTGCAGAATGAGTTCCATGGTTAGAGTTACGTTATTAGGTACAACGCTACTGGTTCATAATGCATTTTATCCCACTTTTTTCTTGATAAAGAAGTGGACAAAAAATCAAGCCCTCGGTAAAAAGGCGCTGAAAGTGTCATCTTACAGATGGAAAAACAGAAAGCGCCCCCTTTCGGGGCTTGAAAGTAAGCTGTTTTTCCAAATCATCTGTATGATCCCACTTTCTATACCGCGCCTTTTTACAGGGGCGTTTTTCTTTTAATGTAAAAACCAGTGAATTGAATAGATATATTTGCTGCTATTTCGTCAAGTTAAGGCGCATATGTCCGCCGATAAAAAAAGTTGGCGGACATGAGCAGTGGCGTATACGTATGAGCTATTTCTATCTCTGTTTTGGTAAAACACCTATACAAACTTGCGAGGATAGTAAAAAGTTAGTCTTTGAAAAAACAATCAAATTGCCTGCCTTAAAAACATACCTGATAATCGTGGGGGCATACTGCTCCATGCAAAAAATGCCATGCCCGTATCTTTTCTATTCTATTTTCTGGCCAATGGGTAGACGCTTTTCCTTTATTCGTTGGCTGATGTCCATCGATCCGGGTTGTTCGGTGTAGCTAGTAAACCATTTCCCCAATTTCCTAACCTGTGAAACCCCAGACTGAGGATAGTGTTTCCTTGTATCTCCTGAGTGGATTATTTTTAATCGGTGCCGCATATGGCGTAATACAATAAAGGCCAGTCGTACAATGCGTACCCATGACCATAGCCAAACAAAATAAAATACCCTTATACGCGTGTGTTATATAGCTGTTCATGGCATGATGTGTAAAAATGTATAAAAGCCAGTTTGCTTTTAACTTATAAAAAAATCTATTGCATCTATCGTTCTATACCATTATATTCCAGGCAAGTTCATTAACCCATTGTTACCATGCGTTTTATACAAGAATTTAAAAAATTTGCCCTTAGAGGCAATGTTATTGGTTTATCAGTTGGGATGATTATGGGCAGTGCATTTGGTAAAATTGTTACTGCTCTTATAGAAGATTTATTTATGCCTATGGTCAATCCATTATTGGTAACCGATCGCAATTGGCAGTCGATAGAAGTCGGTCCTGGTATTAAGATTGGTCATTTTATTGCTTCCGTGCTTAACTTTTTAGTGATTAGTTTGGTTATATTTGCTGTGATCAAGCTGATGCATACGGTAAAAAAATCGGAAGAGCAAGTAGCTGGTCCTACCGCTACAGAAAAGCTTTTAATTGAAATCAGGGATGCATTAAAAAAATAGTTCGGTATACCATTCATGCATCTTCATTTAGTAGACTTAGACACGCTTAGTCCAAAAGATTTTATTATCATCAGGGGTGCGCGCATGCACAACCTGAAGAATATCAGTGTAGCTATTCCCCGCAACCAGCTTGTTGTAGTCACTGGGTTATCTGGTTCTGGCAAGTCCTCTTTGATTTTGGACACCCTTTTTGTAGAGGCCCAGCGCATGTATGTAGAGAGCGTGAGTGCCTATGCGCGGCAGTTTCTCGGTAAGCTGGCCAAGCCTATGGTGGATGCCATTCAAGGCCTTTCACCAGCTATTGCCATTCAGCAGAATGTAGCCAATAAAAACCCCCGTTCCACCGTAGGCACTCTTACAGAGCTTTGTGACTACCTTTACCTACTCTATGCCCGTATCGGTACTACCTATTCCCCCATCAGCGGGCAAAAAGTAAAAAAAGACAGCGTCTCTGATGTAGTAGATTACATTCAACAACACGCAGATGGCACTAAAGTATTGATCCTATATCCTATTGCAGTAGCCGATCAACCCGCGTTGGTGCAGAAGTTAAAAGTCGAGCAGGGCAAAGGGTTTACCAGAGTCATGCAAGGTGATCACCTGTTTTATATAGAGGCATTACTAGCAGGCAAGGAGCTATTATCCTTAGACCAGCCCATTTATGGGTTGGTAGACCGCATTGTAGTGAACAAAGCGGACCAAGACAACCAATATAGAATAGCAGACTCTGTTCAAGTCGCCTTTTTTGAGGGGATGGGCCATGCCGTTGTGGCACTGGTTGGGTTAGGCCAGCAAGCTTTTTCAGATCGGTTTGAGCTAGATGGCCTTACATTTTCCCTGCCGACTGTTTCCTTTTTTAGTTTTAACACCCCCCATGGGGCCTGTAAAGCCTGTTCAGGCTTAGGGCAGATTACGGGCATAGACCCCCATAAGGTGATACCCAATCCAGCCCTTTCCCTAGTAGAAGGCGCCATTGCCCCTTGGCATAGCCCCACGATGTCTAAATGGTTGGCGCCCCTTTTGGCTGCACATGAAGCGCTGCGTTTCCCGATTTATGCCCCTTATAGTAGTTTAACCCCCGATCAGCAAACCCTTGTATGGCAGGGCAGGGGCGATTTTGTAGGTCTAAATCAATTTTTTGATTTTTGCGCCACCCAAACCCATAAAATCCAATACTCCGTGTTGTTGTCCCGTTACCGCGGCAAAACCCCCTGTACCGTCTGTAAAGGCAGCCGGGTACGTGCAGATGCCGATTGTGTTAAAATCGCGCACCAATCCATCATCGATCTATTATTGATGCCGATTCACGACTTAATTGCTTTTTTCGATCAGTTATCCCTTACCCCACGGGAGGCCACTATGGTCCAAAGAGTCGTCGTAGAAATTAAAAACAGGCTCCGTTACCTAGCCCAAGTAGGCTTAGCCTATTTAACCCTCAGCAGGCCTATGGCCACCCTATCTGGCGGCGAGCAGCAGCGCATTAAACTAGCCACTGCCTTAGGCAGTCCCCTATTTGGCGCCATTTATATTTTAGACGAGCCCACCATTGGGCTACATCCCCGTGATACCGATCGGTTGGTACAGTTGTTGGTAGACTTAAGAAACCAAGGCAATACAGTCATTGTAGTAGAGCATGAAGCCTTGGTCATGCGTGCTGCCGATACCATTGTGGAGATAGGCCCTGAAGCAGGCGCCCATGGCGGCAGCTTGGTTTTTCAAGGCACCTTTTCAGCCTTGATGCAAGCCACCACCCATACCGCAAACTACCTCAATGGCGCTGCCACCATCCCTTTGCCCCCGCGCAGGCGTCCTTGGCGCAATAGCCTATTGATTCAAGCAGCGAACCTCCACAACCTCCAGGATGTAACCGTTTCCATTCCCCTGAATGTATGCACCGTAGTAACAGGCGTCAGTGGGTCAGGCAAATCCACGTTGATTAAAGAAGTCCTTTATCCCGCTTTAGTCGCCCGTTTGCACCAGCCCACCTCCCTTTCAAGGCCTTCTGCCCTATTATCAGGTGATTGGGCTTCTCTCCAAGCCGTAGAGTTGATCCACCAGCATCCATTGGGCAAATCCTCCCGTTCGAATCCAGCCACCTATTTAGCCATTTACGACGCCATTCGAGACCTTTTTTCCCAAACCGCTTTAGCCCGTTCCCGTCGTTACCAAGCAGGCCATTTTTCCTTTAATTCCGAGAAAGGCCAATGTCCCACCTGTCGTGGCGAGGGCCATCAAAAAATAGAGATGCAATTTATGGCAGATATTTACCTCCCCTGTACCTCCTGTAAGGGGAGTCGTTTTAAGCCCGAGATAGCCGATATAACCTATTGTGGCAAAAACGTGGCCCAAGTACTCCGCATGACCGTAGCAGAAGCCCTGCTCTTTTTTGCCGATCACCCTTCCATTGCCCATAAGCTAAAGGTATTACAAAAAGTCGGCTTAGGGTACATCCAACTCGGGCAATCTTCCAGTGCATTAAGTGGCGGAGAAGCCCAGCGGTTGAAGTTAGCCTATTATTTAGAAAAAGAACTACCAGACCAGCCCATATTATTTATATTTGATGAGCCCA
This sequence comes from Candidatus Cardinium sp. TP, assembly GCF_025215055.1. Lineage (GTDB taxonomy): Bacteria > Bacteroidota > Bacteroidia > Cytophagales > Amoebophilaceae > Cardinium. Next base: position 16,125 of record NZ_JANAVR010000004.1, on the reverse strand, counting down.
CAACCGGCCTCCATATGCATGACGTAGCCCAATTGGTCAAGGCCTTTCATGCCTTGATCGATCAAGGCCATACGGTTATCGTCATTGAGCACCATCTTGACATCATAAAAAGTGCAGATTGGCTGATTGACTTAGGCCCCGAAGGCGGCCAGCAAGGCGGGCAAGTAGTATTTACCGGTACACCAGAAACCATGATCCAGCAAAGTCAGAGCCATACGGCCCATTATTTAAAGCAAATAATGTAGAAAATACTTGCATCGTATCTTTTTTTATATTATCATTGTAGAAAATTGAAGGGCTTTCTACAAAGCTGTATAGGGTGCTTCTTAACCGCAGCTAAGGTGGTATATTTGGATGGTATTTGGTTATATGTTATTTTTGTATCAAAGCCCATTATAATCGTTAAGTGTTCCAGCGCTTAAAAATAGTTCATTAAATTAAATAATTCATAATCAATAAATTGAATAACAATGGTTTATAAAAAAATTCGAAATACAATTCCGTCTTTATCCAGTCTGCTCTTGGCTGGGGTGTTGTTGGCTGGTTGTCAGGATGGGGAGGGTGCTGGTAATAAAGCAAAAGAACCAGCTATGGGTGAAAATGAGGAGATTGTAAAAGGTAACAACCTTGGTCCTCAACAAGGCATCCCTGTCCATAATGATAAGTTGTTATCTAGCGCGGTAGTCGCTATGCGGGACAAAATTATTGAGTTTGCAGGTTTGAATCCTTTGATGAAAGACCATAAGCAGTATCTAATCGTGCCAGTCGAGGCTTTCAATAGTTCAGATAAAGAATTTAAGTTGATCTTTAGGCAGGTATTACAACACTTTGCCTCTTCTGATTCTGATGGTCTTTATCCTAGTGCGATGAAGAAAGATCGTGAGGCATGGGGTCTCCTTGCAAGTTATCTGGATAAGATGGAAAAGCCTTTTGCAGCGGCAAACGCTTTTAATGCTTTTGTTTGCCTATATAAAGAAATGTCTCGTGTTTTATTTTTAATGAAGGATTTGGATAGTAAGGGTGCGCCTTTAGAGCAATACGACAAATTCAGGGATGATCATATAAAGCCTCTATTGTTGAAGTTGAATCAAGTTGATGAAACTTATGTTGGCAAGCAAAAATTTCCGAATAAGTGCCCAGGTACAGAAAGGATTATGTGGCTGGAAGGTGAGAAGTGGGCTAGGTTTATGAGGGATGTGAATAATAAAGGTGAAGATAAGGGGCCAAACAAGCAAGGTAAAGGGCATGCATATGGGATGCCAAATCTATTGCAGAAGGAATATTCGATATGGATTAAAAATTATTGTAAAGATAGTTTGGATTATCATAAAAACCCTTATGAGAACCTAGATAAAAGGGGTGTTGGCATTAGTGGATCATGGAAGGTGGGGAATGTTAATATGCCCGAAATTACCAGGCTGTATAATGATCGTGTGGTGAAGAAATTTTATATCGAACATTTTGTTTTGGACGAAAATGGCGGGTATCTTGGTATTGACATCGCAGATGCTGCCATGTTTCCAATATTAGATCATTCTGAATATCAATATAACTCAGATGCTGCTATATTATCCGATTATCAAGATGGTGGCAATAATAAGAAATTAACATTTGGTTCATTAATGTTGTTATTGTTTAATGATAATGGTAATAATCATTCTAAGGAGTCATGTCTTGATTTTCTTACTATTACCTCACACAATAAGGGCACAGTTTCGGTCAAGATGAATCAATCTCGCTTCGAAAAATTGTTGAAGCTTTGTGGCAATGATAAGCAGTTTGCTCAGGCATTGGGTAAACACATAGAGGATACGTCTCTTAAGGATCGTATTATTGTTCCTGATTATAGGGATCTTCTCAGCAAACTATCTTTGGACGGTTCTATTTCCGATGAACAAGGTGGTCTTCAGATCGTAGATGCAGGGCTGAAGCTTTCTAAGGAGAATGTTCCACTTTATGTAATATGTAAGAATATTTATGAAGGACTTCTTCTATCAGTTCCTAATATGGATCTAATATTTGAATCCCTCGGCAAAATAGCTGAAATAGAGAGCCACGATTCCTATAATGAGTCAGATGTAACGTTTGAACAAAGGGTTTATATTGGTCTGGCAAAAAAACTATTTGAATATAAATCGAAATGGGTTAGTGGTGCATCGCAAGAATATAAAACACGGGAACAACTTGAAAAAATTGTTTCTAGTTATCTAGAAGATATGTTGGAATCAGTTCTTGTTTTCAAAGGTTTGTCTGGGGAATATGAGCACACACGGGCTTCTCGTGAACTTCGAGGTCATTTAATGGAAGTTCGTAAAAAATTAGCTAAGAAAAGGGATAATTTAGAGATTGGTTATAATAAAATCCTACATGATTTTCTAAGCAAGCAGCCTGGTCCAGACGATACAAAAAAATCCTTTGATATAGGCAATATGTGTAAGTCCACCCTGGAGTATTTTCAAAAGGTTAGTTCCATTTCTAGATTGGATATTCCTTCTGCTCTGTCTATGGACAAAAAGATAGAGAAGTCTGATTTTAAGGCAGCTGGATGGATCTTGCCTCAAAAATATGATGAGCTTAATGAGATCAAGGATGATTATAAAGATAAATTAACTAAGAGTTCAACCAAATCAGGTAGGGGAATTTAAATTTGATTTTATGTGAATCATTGATTCATAGGTGAGGCGCTGGCATGAGCTAGCCCCTCACTTTTTTTATATATGTTTATATTTTACTTCTGAAAAAGAAAAATAAATATTGTAATGCTTGGGGCATCTTACTTCTAAATGGTCTCTTTTTATTTATCTTATGATTATCGAGTTGAGTAATAAGTAAATAAAAAGTGCTTTTATATGGTGTGTCTCCATCTTATGCAGAAAAGGCTCATTAGCTATAGGTTTCTATTATGGTGCGGGGTATTTATATGGATCGCTGGCACTTGTAAGAAGAATAAACCTGTTCAAACAGGTAAGTTGATCCATCCTAGTGGTTTCGTTTCGGACGCTAAGCCTATACTTCTGCTAAGCCATCAAAGGCCTGCTGGTATTCCTAATAGAGATGGGACTTGTTATATCAATGCAATACTGCAAGTGATAGCGGCTTTTTATTGGGAGGAAGTGATGGCTTGTGGAAGCAATGCATTGCGTACGGTTGTAGAAAAAATTAATTGTAGCCCTCATGCATCTATTGCTAAAGATGAGATTCAGCTGTTTATAGATAGTCTGCCAGAAATGTATAAAAACGCATCGCATCGTGGAGGTGATGTGGTGCAGTTTTTAAATGCATTGGACAGGGTTTCCCCTTTTTTACCGGAAATTGTTCATGTTATGCGTTTTTTTAGGCAGGAAAAAGGGACCATTAAAAGCTATGCTTGCAAGCTCCCTATGCCCTTTATATTGCTCTATCCGCCCTTGGATCGGGGATTTCGAATGGAAAGACCTATTGTTAATGACCTCACTAACTTGATACGATCTAATCAAGAAGCAGTAGTCCTTGATGATGCATGGCTTGCTGATCTATATTATAATGGGCCGCTGTTCAGCTATGAAGATAAATTGAATGACGTTGATCTACCTCCTTTTGTCTTAAAACATCAACACTGGTTAAGTAGTCCTGAAGGTGCTGTTAAACCAATGATTATGCAATATGCTTATGCCGACTTGCCTAATAAACTAGCGGTTTCCTTTGCTAGGCCTGGTAGTAAATGGAGCACCACATATGATCATAGCGATTTAAGTGGTGCGGAGGTAATAGCTATTCATCAAACTACATCGCCCTATGTGATCCGTTTTAGGCTAGCGGCATTTATAGTAGCTGTTCCTACAACAGGCCCTAAGCCAGATCATGCCATTGCTTTTGTAGAACGGAAGGGGCAGTGGTATGGGGTGAGTGATGAAATCGTAATGCCTATTGCCTATACCGATGCTATACAGGCATCTAGACAAGCGCGGGTTTTATTTTACCATAAAGTGAACCAATCCAAACCATGCAATCCAAACTTATAAGGGAAAAATTTCTTGAGTTTTTTATACAGAAAGGGCACCAACACCAGCCTGCTGTGCCTATCATAGGAAAAGATGACCCTTCCTTGCTATTTGTCAACGCGGGTATGAATCCCTTTAAGGAGATTATTTTAGGTAACCAACCTATTATTGCTCCGCGTGTGGTTACTGTGCAGCCTTGTTTGCGTGTGTCTGGTAAACACAATGACCTGGAAGAAGTAGGGGTGGATACCTACCACCATACCCTTTTTGAGATGCTAGGCAACTGGTCCTTTGGAGATTACTTTAAAGAAGCAGCTATCGCCTGGGCATGGGAACTGCTTACCGAAGTATACCACCTTCCTAAAGAACACATCTATGTAACCATATTTGCCGGAGACCCGCAAGATGGACTGCCCAAAGACCAGGAAGCTGCTGCCATCTGGGCCCAATACCTCCCTCCAGAACATATCCTCTCCTGTGGAAAAGAAGCTAACTTCTGGGAAATGGGTGAGCAAGGTCCCTGTGGGCCTTCTTCTGAAATCCATATAGATATTCGCCCTGAAGCTGAACGTAAAACTTTACCTGCTGCGCAGTTGGTAAACCAAGGCCACCCTCAGGTTATAGAGATTTGGAATCTGGTGTTTATGCAATACAACCGGCAAGCTTCTGGTAGACTCGTGGACCTCCCGCATAAACATATCGATACGGGTATGGGCTTTGAACGGTTGGCGATGGTGTTGCAAGGGAAAACGTCTACCTATGATACCGATATCTTTACGCCACTGATCGCAAAGATCCAACAGCTTGCTGGCAAGCCCTACAGCGACACCATGGCAGTGGCCATGCGGGTGATTGCAGATCACCTCCGTGCTGTGGCCTTTGCTATTGCTGATGGTCAAGCGCCTGCACCTACTAAGGCAGGTTATGTGATACGGCGTATCTTACGTAGGGCCATTCGCTATGGCTATAGCCACTTGGGGATCCAAACGCCCTTTATCTATCAATTGGTAGCTGTCTTAGTGGCGCAAATGGAAGGGATATACCCCAATCTAATCGCCCAACAGGACTATATCACCCAATGCATTCAAGCAGAAGAAACTGCCTTTTTAAAGACATTAGCTACTGGCTTACAGCTTTTTAACCAGTTAGATGCCCGAGATATCCATCAAGGTACCATAGAGGGCCGTGTTGCTTTTACACTTTATGATACCTATGGATTCCCCTTAGACCTGACCCTACTGATGGCCAAGGAAAAAGGCCTCACCGTAGATGTAGCCGGTTTCCAACAGGCGCTCCAAGAACAAAAAAAACGCTCGCAAAAAGATGCCGCTAGCAGCCAAGGGGATTGGCAAGTAATCCAAAGGGCTGTTCAGCCTCGATTTGTAGGCTATGATGCGTTGGTCGTAACTACTTCTATTGTACAATGGCGAACCATTAGGAACAAACAAGGCGTTGCCTACCAATTGGTATTGGCAGCTACTCCTTTCTATCCAGAGGGCGGCGGGCAAGTAGCTGATGTAGGGGTTATAATCTCTGGTCAACAATCCATTCCTGTGTTGGATGTACAAAAAGAGCATGGCTTAATCCTCCATACTGTTGACCAGCTGCTCAACAGTATGGAGCAACCTATAGAAGCCCGTGTAGATCCCATCCAACGCACCTTAGTGGCTGGTAACCATACTGCCACCCATTTGTTACAGGCGGCGTTAAAAGCAGTAGTAGGGGACCATGTGGTCCAAAAAGGCTCTTTAGTAACGCCTGCGCTCTTGCGGTTTGATTTTGCCCATTCTACTAAGTTGTCTGGTGCGCAAATAGAAGCGATAGAAGCGATGGTCAACCAAAAGATTAGGGCGAATATCGCTTGTGTCGAGCAACGCGCTGTGCCTCTTGAAACCGCTAAGGCTATGGGTGTGCAAGCGCTATTTGGTGAAAAATATGGCGCCGAGGTACGTGTGATTGCTTTTGACCCCGCCTATTCTATAGAGCTTTGTGGCGGTACCCATCTGCCTTATACAAGCCAAATTGGGTTTTTTAAAATCATCCGTGAAACTGCTGTAGCAAGCGGTATACGCAGAATAGAAGCCCTAACTGCTTGTAAAGCCCAGGAGTTTGTTACCCAACAAGCGGCTACGTTAAACGCTATAGCAGCGCTGCTCAAACACCCTAAAGCGTTGGTGCAGACAGTAGAAAAACTCCTCCGTGAAAAAAAACAACTTCAGAAACAGTTGACCGCCTACCAAACCCAAACGGTACAACAAATACAGCTGTCATTCGAACAAATTGGTGCGGTCTACCTCTTGTTGCAAGCTGTGCAACTACCCCATCCCGATGCCTTGCAGCAGCTAGCCTCGCGCTATGCAAACCAATATAAAAAATCGGTTGTCCTTTTAGCCGCTACCTTTGACCAGCAGGCACACCTGATGATGGTGGTATCAGAAGCATTAGCGCCATCCTATAATGCCCATACGCTTATGCAATCCATCGCTCCCCTTATTGGCGGTAAAGGCGGCGGGCAACCCCTTTTGGCCACCGCTAGAGGCGATAACCCCGCAGGCATACCCGATGCCTTACAAGCCATAAGGCGTCTATGTGTATCTGCTCATATTACTGATTAATAATGAATTTTATCCCACTTTTTTATCAAGAAAAAAGTGGGATAAAATTGCCTTACTAAAATAGTGTCGTGAATAGACACAACAATTCGTATCTGTTCCAGTCACTGGTTTTTACATTAAAAGAATAACGCCCCTGTAAAATGCCACTTTCAGCGCCTTTTTACCGAGGGCTTGATTTTTTGTTTACTTTCTTATCAAGAAAAAAGTAAAAATAAAAATGCCTGCTAGATCTTTTATATCTTTGTATACTGAGCCGGAATTGTTTAACTTCTTCTTTTAGGTAAAATATTCGAGCAGTCTCCGTTATAAAACTATTTTAACTTATGGACCAAAATATTCTAGAAATTACAGATGCGCAGTTTGATGAGGTTATTAGCCAACATAAACTTGTTTTAGTAGATTTTTGGGCGCCTTGGTGTGGACCTTGTTTAAAGCTGGCGCCTGTGTTAAAAGAGGTCGCTGCTATGTATATAGGGAAGGCGTATATTACCAAACTTAATATCAGTGAAAATAGCAAAACCCCTTCTAGGTATGCTATTAGCACCATACCTACTATGTTGTTTTTTTACCAAGGTCAACAAGTAGACCGTTTGGTTGGGAATCTACCGATTGCTCAAATTCAGGAAGCATTAGATAAATATTTGCCTTAATGGGCAAGATGCTATCGCCTTATACAACCGATTTGCCTACCCTCTTAAAGGGTAGTTTTTGGGCAACTTTTGGCCTCAGGTTTACCTATTTTTCTATTTGCTTATCAAGAAACAAGCAGGAGTAGTATTCCTTTTTACACCTTTCCACGCATGCAACCCATTACCAAAAGTCTAAAAACTTTTATTTTACACTTTGTAAGTCAATACAAATGGCATTTTATGGCCATGGCTTGTTTCCGGATGTGTTTTGTACTGGATAATTTAGTCGTTCCCTATGTCTTTAAGGTACTCGTCACCCGTCTAACAGAAATAGCCCCTAATAGAGCAGGTGCTTGGATCAAGCTCGGCGTTCCGCTCATGTCTTTACTAGGTGTTATCGTCCTTATAGAGGTTTTATTTCGTCTATTTGACTATATGAAGATCAGGACCATTCCTGCTTTTGAGGCCAAGATACGCATCTGGATTGTACGCTATTTACAGGGCCATTCCTATCAATTTTTTACCGAGCATTTTTCTGGTGACTTGGTAAAGCGCGTCAACGATTTAACAGATGGCATCAGCCAACTGATGATGATTGTGATTTCATCCTTTTTGCCCACCTTTTGCACCATGTTGGCAGGGGTCTTTTCTTTTGCCTATATCCAGCCCACCTTTGGTGCCCTGTTGATGGCTTGGCTGGTGTTACATACCGCCACCTATCTTTTTTATTCCAAAAAGTGTGGGCATAGTGTAGCGCTACATGCAGAGAAAGGCAGCCGTTTATCCGGCAGCATTGTAGATGGGTTTACCAATATCTTAAGCATTAAGCTTTTTGCGCGCAACAATCAAGCCACCACCCATTTGTTGGCGCCACAAGCCACAGAAAAATGCGCACATGAAAAGGCTTTGAAGCTTATTATGCAGCTCCATCTGATCATTAGTGGCCTTTCCATTGGCTTTATGGGCGTGGGCATGCTGGCTTATATGATCTATTATTGGCAGCTGGGTAAGCTGTCTATTTCTGAAGTCACCTATATTTTTTACGCAGGGAATAACATTTGTAATTTGGTTTGGGTTTCTGTAGCTGAGTTTCCTGATTTTTTTGAAGAAATGGGTTATTGTAAGCAAGCCTTAAAGTTATTACAAAAAGAACATACCGTACTAGATGCACCAGATGCTACTGTGTTGACCTGTACATCCGCTGCTATTGCCTTTAAGGATGTCTCTTTTGCTTATGTGCCTGGTAAGCCTATATTTGAACATCAAAACATTGCTATCGCAGCAGGTGAAAAAGTAGGCTTGGTGGGCTTATCTGGTAGCGGTAAAACCACTTTTATTAACCTGTTGCTTAGATTTTTTGATTTGAATAAAGGAGTCATTACCATTGATGGGCAAGATATATCCACCGTTACGCAAGAATCTTTGCGTGCGGCTATTGCGCTGATACCGCAAGATACGACGCTTTTTCATGATAGCATTTTAGAAAATATTCGCTATGGGCGCAAGGAAGCAACCGATGAGGAAGTCATCGCTGCTGCTGAAAAAGCAAAATGCCATCATTTTATTATGAGCCTTTCAGAAGGATACGACACATTGGTCGGTGAGAGAGGTTCCAAGCTTTCAGGTGGTCAGCGTCAACGCATCGCTATTGCGCGCGCCATATTAAAAGATGCTCCCATTTTAATATTAGATGAGGCTACCTCTGCACTAGATGCCGTTACTGAAACCGAAATCCAACAAAACCTAACTACGGTTATGGCAGGAAAAACCACGATTGTGATTGCCCATAGGTTAACGGTTTTGGCCGCAATGGATCGGGTGTTGGTATTTAATAATGGCAACATCATTGCCAATGGATCCCATGAAACGCTTTTAAGAACCAATGCCATCTATGCCAATATGTGTAGGCTACAGTTGGAAGGCATGCATTCGCTGCAGTAAGCGATTTTTGTTTTTGATGTTTTATCAAGAAAAATGTGGGATACAATCCATTTGCACTTACATTTCAGCCACTATTATTTCAAATACCATTTTTGTATCCCGTTGTACTTTAAAGCGTTCATCTATGCGATGACCCACTACCCATACAATCTGCTCACTGCTGGTGATCACCAAGACCTGCGCTTTGATCACCATAGGGATTTTAAGGTCAATCAATAGATCACTTACCTTTTTACCGCCTTGCATACCAAGGGGATAGAACCAATCTCCCGCTTGCCATGGGCGTACCATTAGAGGAAATTGCAACTTATGGTAGTCCAATGCGGCAATAGTGGCTGTTTTTTTAAGCATATAGTCGGCGTTGGCGTAGACTTGACAGTGTAACCTATAACCGCCATAGGCTATGGCATCTGTAGCATCAGCAATTGCTGCTTGTTGTAGTAACAATGGTTTTTTTTTCGTTATCAACCATTCTTTTCTATCTACATATAGCGTATAGTCCGTTGCATCGATCCGTTTGCCACTGGTCATGCGACCAGTGATCAGCTTTTTGATTTGGGTGAAGGTAAAACCGTAAGGGCGCAATAGCTCGAATGCCACCGTAGCTGCCCATGGCTGATGGATGATTGAGTCTATGGCTAGGTAATAGATGCCCGATTTATAGGTACTGATCTCTTTTTTAATTTGCATCAGATGGTCGTCAAAGCAGTTGCCTATATCCCGTAGCTTGCTAGCAGTTGCTTGCATGGTTGCCTCAAAATTTGGATTCAACTTGTGCAAAAGAGGAATCACTTTATTGCGGATAAAATTCCTTTGATAGTAATTGCTGCTATTCGAGCTATCTTCGTGCCAATGGAGTTTTGCTGCTTTTGCGTAAGCTATGATTTCCTGTTTTCTAGCAAAAAGCAGAGGGCGTATGATGGCGCCATCTATAGGCTGCATACCATACAGCCCCTTGATACCTGTCCCTTTGATAAAGTTTAATAAGATGGTTTCCACCGCATCATCCCAGTGGTGTGCCGTAGCGAGTTGATGCCAGCTATGCTGCTGCCGCAACTGGTGAAAAAATCTGTAACGTAAGCTTCTAGCCGCCATTTGTATCGAAACCTTGTGGTCGCGTGCAAAAGTAGTGGTATCAAATTGTGTGCTATAAAAAGGCACCTGATACGATTCAGCTAACGCTTGTACAAAGGCCGTTTCAGTCGCTGCCTCTGCGCCACGTAAGTTAAAATTGCAATGGGCTATAGCAAAAGGCAGGTTAGCCTGTTTAAACAAGTGCGCAAGCACGACAGAATCCACCCCCCCACTGACCGCTACAAGCGTAGACCCCATCAACTGTTCGCGTTGTAGAAAGTCTAAAAAAGTTGCCAACATAGATGTAAAATTGAATACCTAACCAATTAACCATAGGTTGTTGCCTCCTGTAAGCTAAAGAAAGCGATCAATCAAGCAATATAGTTGCTAAATTATATGTAAATTTAAAGTTAGGGAAAAAAGAATCGGTAGGCGACTTTTTTATCAAGCAAAAAGTAAGCCTACCCCTTCTTTTTTAGGGCGTATTAAATTATTTTAATTCGAAGCATATGGCACAGTGCATTAGGATGCCTAAGATGAGTGATACCATGCAACAAGGCACCATCAGCCGTTGGATCAAGCAGGTAGGGGATAAGGTAGCAGCGGGTGATATATTGGCTGAGGTAGAGACCGATAAAGCTACTATGGAGTTGGAGTCCTATGACGATGGTATCTTATTGTATATAGCTGAAAAATCTGTGGCAGAGGTCAATACTATTATTGCCATTATAGGGGAACCTGGAGAAGATATTCATGCGTTGCTGGCCGCTACTGTTGCTACAGAGGGGGCGACTGCTGTCGGCGTAGTGTCGTCTTCTGATCCAGTGGTAGCCTGCCTGGTGGCACCGCCTGCTGGTGATGTGCAGTCTGCGTTGCCTTCCGATCGTTTATTGGCTTCGCCCTTGGCTAAAAAGCTAGCCCAAGAGAAAGGGTATGACCTCACACAAATCCAGGGTTCTGGTACGGCAGGGCGGGTAGTGAAAAAGGATGTAGTCCAATTTATTCCCGATCGTTCACGCCCAGTTTGGATGGGGGGCCATTCCACGCAGCCCGCCTATCAAGACCTACCGGTTTCTGCTATGCGTCAGACCATAGCTAAGGTCCTGACAGAAAGCAAAAGCCATATCCCCCATTTCTACTTAACGGTCCGCATCCATATGGATCCAGTCATGGCGTTGCGTGCAGAGCTCAATCACCATGCAGCTACAAAAATCTCTATGAATGACCTGATCATTAAAGCCACTGCCTTAGCGCTGGTTCAGCACCCAAAAGTAAATGCCGCCTGGTTCACCGATAAGATTAGAACCTATGCCCATGCCCATATAGGTGTAGCCGTAGCCGTTGAAGACGGTTTAGTCGTGCCCGTTGTCTCTTTTGCAGATCAAAAGCCACTCGTCACCATTAGTAAAGAGGTCAAGCTATTCAGTAAGCAGGCACAAGAGAAAAAACTAGCTGTTCAAGACACGACAGGGGCTACCTTTACCATTTCCAATTTAGGTATGTTAGGCATCGAATCCTTTTCAGCCATTATCAATCCACCAGCCGCTTGTACTTTGGCAGTGGGTGCGGTACAGCAGCTACCTATTGTGCAAGACCATCAGGTTGTGCCTGCACATATGTTGCAGGTTACCTTGTCTTGCGACCATCGCGTTGTAGATGGCGCCGTAGGGGCCTTGTTTTTGTCCACCTTGAAAGCTTTATTGGAAAAACCATTGCCTCTATTGCTATGATTTTGTAACGTTATGAGCTTTTCAAAAACAGTCTGATGTGATAAGCTTAAAGTATGGGTATGTATTCAGTTCACGATACGGTTCATAATGAATTTTATTCCACTTTTTTCGTGTTTTGGTTCTAACGTGACCATACAGCTGAAGGATACCCATGTATCTGTTTCAGTCACTGGTTGTTTGCATTAAAAGAACAACGCCCCTGTAAAAAGGCGCGGTGTAGCAAGTGTCATCATGCAGATGTTAGGAAAAACAGTTTCCTTTGAAGCCCCCAAAGGGGGCGCTTTCTGTTTTTCCATCTGTAAGCTGCCACTTTCAGTGCCTTTTTGCCGAGGGCTTGATTTTTTGCCCACTTTTTTATCAAGAAAAAAGTGGAATAAAATTCATTATTAATCAGTAATGTGAACAGATACTAAAATTCATTATGAACCAGTTACTTCAACAGATACAAGTAGGATAAAAGTTCATTATTGACGATTGTCGTGAAAAAAATATACAAATATGGATCAACTCCAAAAACTGGATACAGTGGTATCCCATTATTTCCCTGAGTTATCACCTGCCCAAATCACACTTTTTTGTCGTCTGGGTGACATCTATACCCATTGGAATAGCAAGCTCAACCTTATCTCGCGTAAAGATATCGCCCATCTCTACCTCCATCATATCCTGCACTCCTTAGCCATTGCGCAGGTTACTATCTTTGTAGCCCATACTAAAATCTTAGATGTAGGCACCGGAGGCGGTTTCCCTGGCATTCCTTTGGCTATTCTTTTTCCAGAAGTCCATTTTCATTTAGTCGATGCGACCGCAAAAAAGATAGAAGCCGTAGTCGCCATTGTCGCTGCCCTTGGCCTGAAGAATGTTTCGGTAGACTGGGCACGCGCAGAAGCCCTAACAGGGCAGTATGATTTTATAGTCGGCAGGGGTGTGGCCAACTTACTCTTGTTGTATAGTTGGGTAAAAGACAAAATAGCAGAAGCAAGAAAAAACAAGTTACATAATGGCATACTCTATTTAAAAGGTGCCCCATTTGAGCCTTTGCCTTTAGTTGTGGATCTATATCCCCTTCAGCGTTATTTTACCCAGCCTTTTTTTAAAGAAAAATATCTAGTCCATGCCTATTCGGTATAAGTCATTTGTATCTGTTCTAGTCACTGGTTTTTATGTAAAAAGAACAAAGCCTCGGTAAAAAGCCGTGGTGTAGAAAGTGGCATCATACAGATGATTTGGAAAAACAGTTTCCTTGGAAGCCCCCAAAGGGGGCGCTTTCTGTTTTTCCATCTGTATGATGACGCTTTCAATGGCTTTTTACCGAGGGCTTGATTTTTTTGTCCACTTTTTTATCAAGAAAAAACTGGGATAAAACTCATTATGAACCAATGGCGAGAATAGATATTTTTATTTGAAAATCAATAAAATATATAACTTAATATGATGCCATTGTGCTGAACACATACCAAAAAATTGTCTTAAAAGCAGGCCTAAAGCAGGCCGAAAATTAAATTTCTGCCACAGTGCTGAATAGATACAATTATTTTAGCTAGACAACTCCGGCACCACCATTCCCTCCGGATTGACCTCCTTGAGACGCACCTTATAGAGTTTATTTGCCAGTCCCGCTTGGTAAGGCAGTTGGACACGAATATAATTTTCTGTAAACCCCTCTATCACGCCATCATCTGCGCCATATTCAAATAAAACCGTAGCCGTTTGGCCCAAGTGTTGCCGATAAAAGTCGTTTAGCTTTTTTTCTGAAAGGATGCGCAGCATTCTAGCCCGTTTGACCCGTTCTTGCTGCGGTACTACCCCCGCCATCTCTGCTGCTTTTGTGTTTGCGCGTTCTGAGTAAGGAAACACATGGATATAAGCGATTGCCAATTCATTTAAAAAATGGTAGGTTGTTAAGAAGTCCGCTTCTGTTTCCCCTGGAAAGCCCACCAGTACATCTACCCCTATGCAGCAAGTCGGCATTTGTGCTTTTATATGTGTGATACGTTCTGCATAGAGCCCCGTTAAGTAGCGCCGGCGCATCAGCTTTAAGATCTTATCGCAACCAGATTGTAGAGGTATATGAAAGTGCGGCACAAAACGTTTAGAGGTAGCTACAAAATCTATAATCTCCTTGCTCAGCAGATTCGGTTCAATAGACGAGATGCGAAAGCGTTCAATGCTTGTTACCTCATCTAAGGCTTGAATCAGTGCAAAAAAATTAGTTTGTCGTTGCGCATCTATGATACCAAAATCCCCTAGATTTACGCCAGTCAGCACGATTTCTTTTACATCTTGGATCGCTTTAGCTTGTTCGACCACTGCTTCAATTGTAGCACTTCTGCTCGGGCCTCTAGCCAGCGGTATCGTACAGAAAGCGCAAGCATAGCTACAGCCATCCTGTACTTTAAGAAAAGTTCTGGTGCGGTCACCTATTGAGTAAGCAGGGGAGAAGGTCAACTTTTCTTGGATAGGGCTCACCCGTATCGTTGCCGATTCGTTTGGTTGTTTTTTATGCCAATCCGTAATCCACTCCAGCAGTTTAAACTTTTCATGTGCACCAAATACCGCATCCACGCCCGGTATAGCCGCAATCTCTTTCGGCTTGAGTTGAGCATAGCAGCCGATTACGATCACAAAAGCTGCTGGCGCAGCCCTTAGCGCTTCCCTAACCATTTTAGCACATTTATGGTCTGCATTTTCCGTTACCGAGCAAGTATTTAGGACAAACACATGCGGCCGTTGTGCCAATGTTACCGTTACAAACCCTGCCTCCGTAAACAAACGACCAATCGCCGAAGTTTCAGAAAAATTCAATTTGCAACCTAAGGTATGAAAAGCAACTTTTTTCATTCAATTTCTAAGATAAGGCATCTATATGCTGCTTGCCCATCCCTTCCAAGGCGCGTTTGTATGGAGCATAGAGCCAGCAACACAAGCGCTAAGTTAATCATTTTATTGGCAATCTAGCCATTACTGGTATTTTCTAGATGTCTTAAAATACCAATGTATAAGCCCTATGCTAGGTTAGAATTGTACAATATGACGTAGAATCTAGTGTTTTTGAAAAACAATTGTCTATCTCTGCAAAAGACTAAACGAAGCTTCCATCCCCTTAAGGAGGAAGCGAATAATATAATGAACAATCAATTACAAAACAATAATATATATGAAAGACTATACTGTCAAAACGAAATCATCTAGTTTTTTGGTAAAAGGGATTACTGCCTTAGCCTTTCCGTTTGCCGCACAATTAACTGGCTGCAGTATGGGCCAAAAGAGTGGAGTATGTTCTGCGATGATGAAATTAGCTGAAAGTAATAAAAATAAAAATAAAAGTAAAAATTGCCTTGCAATAGCAGAGGACTTCAAGAAGTCTCCGTCATGGGATTCATTACAAGAGACGAATGACCAAAAACAGGATATATTGCATATAATTGGGTATTATAAGCTCTTTAGTCCGATGGAAGAAATAACTTAATGCAACATTAAAAATAAAAAATCTGGAGGACGTTATTGCCCATCTGTTTGAAAAAGATGGAAATGGGTTTAGTGTATTTGATGCTGCGTGTGTGGATCGAAAATTTAGTTCTTTCACAGGACCTTTGAAAGGTTTTGTGTATCATAGTAAGCTGAATAAAGAGAGTTGTCATATGTTTCAGTCTCTTTTGAGTTTCGTAAATAGTAAAGTTTCAGAACTCCTACAAGGAAATTGGGAAAAAAATAATAATAAAATCAAAGGAGATTTTTGGAAAAAGGTTGAAGGTGGACTGGTTGTATTATACAATCGAGGTAAACTCTCGTATGATCGTTTTAAAATTTTGGGAGATGTCCTAGAATGTAAGGGCAACATTCTTTCGATGGAAGAAACGCGTCAGATTATACGAGGCAAACAAGGACAAAAAAGCATCCGAGCAAGCATCCGTAGGATACTCGGGTCGAGAGAAGGAGGATCCAACCTAGTGGTACCATCAGAAGAAGGGTCCAACTCAGTAGTATAACAAAAAGAAGGGTAAAAAAACAAATAATAACTTTACATCCGGTGTAGTAGTCAAGATTTAATCTGACAGGCAGTAAAAATTTAAGTATTAAAGTTGTCCGTTAAGTTAAATGTGTCAGTTAGGTTGTTAAGATAAGCGATTTGATTATTTTTTTCAAAGACTAATTT
>NZ_JANAVR010000033.1 GCF_025215055.1 Candidatus Cardinium sp. TP | reverse complement strand
CCTAATGTTTTAGCTAGTTCCAATAACCCTAATTTAGGCTTGATAATTTTTTGATGTAAGTTCATAGTAGTTAAGATTTATATCATCATAATTTAACAATTGTCAGATTAAATCCTAACTACTACAATTTAAGGTTTAAGTCAAAACCGTAACTTTCTGTCAGTACGCGCCCGATGGTCCTTTTTATACTCGTTTATTTAGGTTACCGATGAGTGTATAAAGTTCGAATTCTGCTTGTTTTACCTTAAAAGCATACTCTATTAAGTTAATTTCTGCTTTTTGCATTTCTTCTTCTGCTTCCTGTAAGTCTAGTAGTTTAATCTGATTGGATTTATAGTTTTCTTTTACAAGTAACAATTTTTTTCCACTTACTTTTAGTTTCTCTTGTACGAGTTTATGCAAACCCAACATATGATGGTACTTCCATTTTTTATTCTCTAATATACCCTCTGAGAGCCGTTTGTGCTGATCCAGTTTAAATATTTCGTTATTCAATGCCATTTTTGCTTGTCTAATTTTTGAAGGCATAAGGAATAATCCACCCACATCTACACCAATCGAGATACTTAACATGGCCTTAGATGGATGATTCCTCCATTTTCCATCATTGAAATGATAGGTATAACCATTTGATCTAATTTCAGCTAATAGGCTTAAACAAGAAAGCGGGTAGCATTTAACTTTAGTAAGCTCGGTTGTAGCTATGGCTACTTTTTTTTCTTGTATGGCTGCTTCTAAATCTACTACTTTTCCTACAGTCGTAATATCCCATACTGGTTGAACAGAAATATCTGCTTCCACGAGCGTTTCTTTATTAATAGGCTTACCAAGTACTAAATTCAAATTCCGGCACTTTTCTTTAAGTATTTCTTGATGTTCTAATAAAGTTAATTTTGCTTGTTTGAGTACTAAATCAGCATTTAAAGAATCTACTCTGGATGAGAACCCTAATCTAAATCGCTCCTCTTCTATCTTTAGCTTAGTAGCTGCGATCTCTATAAAGGTATGAAACCGTTCTTCTTTTTTTTGTGCCAATGCGAGTTCATAATGGCAGGTCACTACTTTCTGCAATTCATCTTCTATTGCTTTTGCTGCAGTTAAGCGATCTATCGTATGCTGTTGGTCATAGTGCTTAGTTTGGAAAATTTTATCAACCACAGATTTAAGTTTCCATGATAAAGTAAAAATAGGATTTGATTGTAGTAAATGAGTGTTTTTTGTTTCTTTTTCCCACTGATTATCCTGGGAAAGTAAAAAAGTAGCTTTAGGCGCCCATAGATTCAAGGTGGCCATTCTATTAGAAAAAATGGCTCCTTTTCTTGTATTTTCAGCAATTTGAATGTTCAAATTTTCTTTTAAAGCGATTTGTATCGCTTCTTGTAAACTAATAGGTTTATTTGTCGCAGCATATGCCAAATTATAGGTTATAAGTAGCGCACTATAGCTAAAAATCTTAGCCCATATCTGTTTTACTAACATTGTGATAAAAATTTATTAGAAAACTTTTAATTATTTATTGACTATTAGTTTGCATGTGCCATAGATCAGCATAAATTCCTTTCTGTTTAAGGAGCTCGGTGTGCGTACCTTGCTGGACAATCTTACCTTGATCTAGTACTAAGATACGATCCGCTTTTTTAATGGTGTTTAACCGATGGGCAATGGCAATGACCGTTCGGTTATGACAAATTTGGTGCATATTAGCCATGATAGCGGCTTCAGATTCATAATCAAGTGCTGAAGTGGCTTCATCTAAAATCAAGATGCGTGGATTTACCAGTAAGGCACGCGATAAAGCGATGCGTTGACGTTGACCACCAGATAAACTATTACCTCTTTCTCCAATGATCGTTTGATAAGCTTGTGGTAGTGTACGAATAAACTGATCTGCACCAGCCAGTGTTGCGGCTTCTACTACCTCTTTCTCACCAGCTGCTGGGCAACGCAATTTAATGTTTTCTAAAATGGAGCCGGCAAACAACATATTATCTTGTAACACTACGCTTATATTACAACGTAGTGAAACGGGATCAATAGTAGCAATATCTATTCCATCAATTAAAATTTGACCATATTGTGGCGTATAAAGCCGTTGTACTAGTCTGGTTAGTGTGCTTTTACCTGAACCAGACGGGCCCGTAATACCGATAAACTCCCCTGGTTGTATTGACATAGATAAATCCTTTACTACCTCTGGTGTATTAGGTTGATAACGAAACCATACATAGTGGAATGCTATTTGCCCTTGTAATGTAGGTAGTGTGGCTATACCTTTATGGTCAGCTTCTGACTTTGTGTCTAAAATATCCCCGATACGACGCAGCGCTATTAAGGTATGCTGAAAATCTTGCCAGATTTGCGCCAACCTAAGGATGGGTTGCGTTACATGGTTGGCTAACATGTTAAAAGCTACTAATCCACCAACCGTAAGTTCATTTTGTAATACGATTTTAACGCCAAACCATAAAAGAAAGGCAGAAGTTAACTTTTGTATTAATCCAATACCCTGGCTGGCTATAATGGCTATCTTTTTAGCTGAAAAAGCTGCCCGTAATTGACAAGCTAAAACTTTTTGCCAACGTTTTAAAAAATCTGGTTCAGTGGCTGTCGTTTTGAGTACTTCAATACCCGTAATCGTCTCTGTTAAATAAGCGGTCGCTAAAGCACTAGCATCATACTCTTTAGTAACACGTTGGCGTAGTATTGGCCCAATAGTCAACCAAAATAGGACATATAACACCAATGATCCCATTACAATCCAAGTGAGTAGGTTAGCATAACTAAACATGACCATTAAGAAGACCAAAATAAAAACACTATCTAAGATTAACATTAAGGCTGACCCTGTTAAAAACTGACGAATCTGATTCATTTCCCGAATGCGTGCAACAATTTGCCCCGTTTGGCGTTGTGCAAAATAATCCAATGGTAGCATCAATAAATGGCGATATAATCTGGAAGAAAGTTCTGAGTTAATTTTACTAGCTAAATTAGTAAAAAACTTACCTCGTAAATAAGCCAGTAAAGGTTCGGATATGGACAAGGTTAGTATAGCAATGGCCAATACCTGTAAGCTTGACATAGCTCTGTTGACCAAGACTCGATCTATAACATTTTGAAATAGTTTTGGTCCAATTAAAGCAATAAATTGTAAGGTTAATGAGAGCGCTAATACATTACGAAATTGGCCTATATGACGTAATATAGAAGGTAAAAACCAATGAAATCCAAACTTAACATCTTTAACTTGTAGTTCCTCTTCGGCTAGTAATAGGATGGATAGTTTACCATTAGGTATAGCTTCTTGATAGAGCTGTTCTGTAGCTGGATCATAACGTGACCAATACCCATCTTCTACTTTTTCAATTACATTCCATTTTCCATCCAAACAAACTAAGATGGGCAAGGGTAAAGTCGACAGGTCATCATTTATTTCTGGATAATATTTAGATCGTAAGCCAACTAGTTTAGCAGCCTGGCAAACCTCCATCCAGCTTAGCATTTGGCAGTCTATACCTAGTTTATGGCTTAATAATGTTTCTTTTACCACGAGTTGAAATGATTGTGCAGCGCGTATAATGGCCGCTAAACCATATGTACCGGAAATGATTGGTTGATGCATTAGGGTTCTCTCCAAGCTTCAGATGTATATTCTCGTACGGGACTCAATAAATAATCAATAATCCGTCGTTTACCAATTTTAAGCTCAACCACTATAGACATGCCAGGGGTTAAGATGACGGGTTGATGATCAATCATCATATAATTTTGTACCAATTCAATCTGAGCGGGAAAAATCAATTCTGGGCTGGACTCATTACGTTTAATCGAGTCTAGCGAGATACTTTTTATTGTTCCGTTTATAGTACCATAGCGGCTATATGGAAAGGCTTCAATTTTTACGGTAACTGGCTGGCCAACTTGAATAAATCCAACATCTTTATTAGCAATATCGATTTCTGCTTGTTGCGCACCATCATGCGGTGTGATTATCATAAGTTTTTGTGTCCCCTGTACAACGCCTCCAATGGTATGTATGGCCAATTGCTGTACGATTCCATCCATAGGCGCTCGTACGATTTGCAGTCTGCTACGCGCTTCTGCTTTAGCCAGTTCTTCCTCAGCTAGTAATAATGCAGAGGTCGATTTATTTAAGCCATCATGCCACTCTCTTTTTTTTTGTGCGATATAACTGGATTTTGCTTTTCGTAAAGTATGTGCCCGTTTTTGTAATACTTTTAACTCTTTTTTCTTAGCATCTATGGATAATTGGTTTTCTAATGCTTCTTTTTCCCTTTCTAATAAGGTCATCTTAGCCATAAAATTAGATTGAGCCAGCCTACGGCTAGGTCGTAGCCGTTTCTGGATATTATTTTTTATTTTTTGCAACCCATATAGGCTCTTTTGGTGAACCATTTGCTCAGATTGATTCGTCTCTATCTCAGCATCTAATTTGGACAACATCGCTAGGTATTCTTGCCAGACACTGGTAAAGTAAGCAATAGTTCTTTTTTCTATAGATGGATCGGTATCACTTGGTAGGATCAAAGCATTGCATCGGTCATCGTTAAGCAAAGCGCGATAACGGGCTACTTCTAATTGTTGGAAGGTTTTTTGCTCTTGGCAACGTTTTAATTCCTGAGAGATGCCCACTATATTTAATACCAATAACTTATCCCGAGCTTTAACCGATTGGCCATTTTGAACCAATATTTCAGCTACTTCGCTTAATTCATATGCCTGAATGGTCTGAGAACGACTAGGCAACGTCAATCTACCTGTAGCCGTAGCATGAATATCTAACTGCCCAAAATAGGACCAAGTTAGTGCTAATAATACGAAAATGCTCAATGTAATCGCAGTGATTCTGGCACTAGCAGCAGGCGGGCGCTGCATGAGTTCCAGGTAAGAAGGTAGAAACTCATACTGGTCACACTCAGACCGATGGAAATATGACTGCCATAAAGCCCGTGTTTTATGCCACAAAAAGTTGGCTTTAGTTATTATTCTTGCTATTACATTCCTCATGATGCTACGCCAAATTCTTCTTGGAGCCCCCACAAATAGGCATATTTACCTTTTAGTTGCAATAATGCTTGATGGCTGCCTTGTTCAATAATGTTGCCTTGTTGCAACACGATAATGCGATCACATCGTTGTACGGTAGATAAGCGATGGGCAATGGTAATGATGGTTCGGCCATGCGCAATTTTAGCCATATTTGCTTGAATCAAAGCTTGTGACGCATCATCTAAAGCGCTAGTAGCTTCATCAAAGATCAATATCTTGGGATCCATTAGTAATGCTCTAGCAATAGCAATGCGTTGGCGCTGTCCTCCAGATAGTGAGCTGCCTCCTTCAGCGATTACTGTATCATAACCAAGTGGCAACTGTAAAATAAATTCATGGGCGCCAGCTAATTTGGATGCTTCTATTATGGTTTCTGAGTCAGATGCTGGGAAGGATAGGGCTATATTGTCTCGAACCGTACGGTTAAATAAATAGTTTTCTTGCAATACTACCGCTACTTGTTTGCGTAAATGGCGGGCATTCAAATTATTTAATGACACACCATCAAATAATATCTGTCCTTGCTCTGGCAAAAACAGTCGTAGTAATAAACGTGCTAAGGTACTTTTACCAGAACCTGACTCACCTACAATGCCAATTTGTTCACCAGCTGAAATATGAAGCGAAATACCTTGTAGTACTAAAGGAGTTTTTGTTTGATAGCGAAAAGTTACTTGTTTTAGCGTGATAGCGCCTTGCAAAGGAAAAGGTTCTGCTTGAGATGGTTGTTCTACAGGTAAGTTTAACGTATCTCCTAATATCTCTATAGCGATTTTTGCTTGTACAAATTTACCCCATAGTTCTACTAATTTAGTTAAGGGATGGGCAAAATGCCCAGATAACATATTAAAAGCAATTAATTGCCCCAGCGTAATATCCAGTTTAATCACCATACTAGCCCCACACCATAATATGAAAGCGCTAGTTACTTTACTAATGGCTTGTACTAAATGATCAGATAAAGAAGATAATAGTTGAGTTTGATAATTAGCATCCACTAAATCACAGGTTTGACTCTCCCAACGCCTGGATAAATAGGGTTCAATAGCTAAACTCTTAACCGTTTCAGCCCCAGCAATCGTTTCAGTAAGGAAAGAGGTATTGGCAGCGCTATAACGAAATTGTGTCTGTAGTTTAGCTTGGAGGGGTTTGGTAAAATACCAAGCTACTAGCGCATAGAAGGGAACAGCCAGTAGTGAGATCAAGGTTAAAGTTGGTGATATCAACCACATTACGAGCAAGAATATACTCATAAAGCTGACATCTACTAACAGTGTAAATAGCGAGCTGCTTAAAAAGTCTCTAATGCTATCTAATTCGTGCACTCTGGCTACTAATGCGCCAACAGATCGGTTCTTAAAATAAATCAACGGCAGACCAAGCAGATGTTTAACTAGTTTAACACCTAGTAAGATATCAATCCGCTTGGCAGTATGATTATATTGGTATTCACGCAATCCTCGTAACAATACTTCAAAAATTCCAGTAAGAACCAAAGCAAAAATTAAAACATCTAAAGTAGACTGTACCTTATAGGCCAACACCTTATCCATAATGACTTGGAAGAATAAGGGTAATACCAGACCCAATACTTGCAGAACTAAGGAAAAAAGCAGAATCTCACTAAGGATATGGCGATATTGCCAAAAAGCTGGTACAAACCAAGATAGGCTAAATTTTAGCACTTTATTTGATAAGATAATTACCTTCCTAGTCCAACAGCTACTTAGTTGCTCCTGAGACCACATATCAGGCCTAGGTTTAAACGGATGTTGTACCAGGACTTGATCTTCATCTATCTTCGCTAGTACGTAGTATGTTCCATCAGTTGAAAGAAAGGCCAATGGCAAAAATTGGGTGGTTAGTTTAGCATAGGATAGTTTTTTCTGATGCAACTTTGCATTATAAGTCCTATTTAACGCTGCTAAACTAGCATTAATATCCTGAGAAAAGTCTGAATCAGTGTTTTCACTAGCTTGATTGGCTGTATCCTCGGTAACCTTAATGCCCACTAACTGCAATAGAAATTTGCTACACGCTAAGGCTGTTCTTACAGTTTCTATCATATCTTAAATCATACAGCAAACTTTTTCAAAGTAGCATGCGTTAATCTATCGTTCTAATGGATGACAATATTTCGCCTTAGATACTTACAAGTTTTTTTATAGCAAAGAATAGCTTAAACCTTAAATAGCCTCACTAAAATTATTCGAGTTGTGGATTAAATTTAGTGGCGTTATATCAGTAGGTGCTACAGTAGGGAAGCTAGTACTATCAATCTTACTATTATGCATAGCTGACATTTGTTCTTTTAAATGGTCTAGTCTTGCTTCAGCTGATTCATTTGATAGGTTAAGCGTACTTATTGAATGAGTTACTTCATCAACTAATTGCATTAATTGAGGTTGTCTGTTTTCATCTTCGACACTACTCGAATTTTTAAAGAACTCCTCACTATCAATATTTATTTTATCATAATTCCTTGGATCTTCTGTCTCTGCATTAAACTTCTTAACATCCTCATCACACGAAATTAAACAGCTATTAGGATCTGTATTTCTTGTACGTATACTTCCACCTAGACAACTTATTAGATTTACATTGCTACCACCTCCATTATAATATTCTTTATAATTAAAATTTCTTAAGTTATTAAGTCGCCCTGGATCTTCATTTAATTTTTTTAATAAACTAATTCTTTTTTCTTTGAAATAATTTTCGTCTCTTTTTTTCATTAAACGTTCCTTTATTTCAGAAATGGTATTTGTAGAACGTAATGAATCATTAATATCTCTAGCATTTTCTAAAGCCCATAAGCCACAATTATAGCCATCTGTCTGCTGAACAGGAAGCTTATCTGTTTGACAAGTTAGATCCTCAACAATAATTGAATTATTTTTTAAAGCTCCTTCACAATTTTTTGGAATTTCTTTACCAAGCGAATCTGCATAATATCCTTGATATTTACCATCCTTATGAGAAACAACTAATGTAACCCAGTGTTCATTATTTAAGTTAATAATTAGCGTTAGTGGTTGTTTTTTATCTTGTTGTATTTTACCTTTGAGTTTTTTCAACTCTTTTTGCTTAGTAAGCTGTTTAATTGAACGTACTACTTTAAAGAGCCCACTATCTATACTGGTTATAAAACCATATTCAATTCTTGCTATATCAGGTATATCCTGTGCTTGTAACCTATAATCATATCTTGTTTCTTTTGTTGCAAGCTCGAAAAAGGTTAAATCTTTTCTTTTTCCTTCTCCTTCACCTTTAATTTCTCTCAATATATATTCTAACTCTGCCATACGTGATTCAGTAATAGAACTATGCACCACTACAGCAGTAGTAAAGGATTTACTCGTAAAAATTAAAGTACCGGCACCTTTAGCATTTGTATTAAATAAAACACCCATAACAGCTACTTTATCACCATCTGTTATAGCTTTTATAGCAGCACCTTGAGCATATTTATTCCTCTGAACTGTAGTTAATTCTTCTACTTTATTATTACCTTTAGTAATTAATTCTTTTTCTTCCGGATTTTGCTTATCATTCGATCCTAAATTTTTTTTTTGACGTTTACTTAAACTTACCGAATCTACCTTAAACTCCAATAACACAGGTACATACTCTTTAGTACCTTGATCTAAAGGACCAATAGCTTGAATCAACATATCGACACGAGGACCTCCACCTGTTTGAAACTCAGGTATAATTACAGTCCTTTGATTCTGATTGGATGATCCAAAAGATTCTTGTAACCTTAGATCGCTATAACTACTGAAAAGACCATTCAAAAAACCCTGTAATTGTGCCTCATTATTAATAGAATCCTTAATAGGATACATTATTTTAGCTATTTCATCAAATAGATTCCCATAATCACCGGATGATATATCAGACGATATCTGAGAAGAAGGCAATTTAATTTTACTCTGTGAATCTATCGCCTTATTAAATGATTCTTTTAATTTTTCAGAGCTAGGAATTTCAATATGAGTACCTTTAAACGTTTTCCCCTGATTTTGACTTAATTTATATTTATTTACTTTACCTATGCTAAAAAGACCATCAAAGGATGCACCTTCTTGAGAAGTTTGAAAACTTTTTAAGTTTAAATAAATTTCCACTACATCTTTTACTGTTCTTGATTCATTTGGAATTTGGATTTCTGTATCTTCAATAAATTTTTTTTCATCAAACTCTTTTATATGAAAAACATAGGCGGTTTTATCGTGGGGATCGTTACCTCTAATAAAAAATAAAGTAGTAACAGGATTCTTTGCTAACGTAATAGGGGAAGGTAATGGTTTTACACCACGAACTTTTTCATCTTTCAGCGGACTTTTTTCATAAGAAAATAAATATTTTTTTACATTATCGTTATCAATCTTATTAACTAAGATCGATTGACCTAATATATATCTATTAAAATAGTGAGTCTTTTTTGATTCCTTAACAGCAGGAAAACCATTATACTCATGTGAAAAAGCGTTCTTAACTTGTTTTTCTAATTGATCTTTAGTTATTTCAGATTTATTCCAAGAATAAATATAAGTGAGTATACGTTCCATTAAGGGTTTCGCTGGTCTTTCAAGAGGAACTGTCTTATAACGAAATTTAGAATACATATATGTTTTTATCTTATTTTTTAGCTCCTCTTTATTATTTCCTTGACATTTATTAAAAGTTTCTAGTATATAACGGTAATTTCCTATACTTTTCCATTTTATTACTTTTTCTTTTAAAACTTCTATTCCTTCTATTAGTTCCCAATTATCAATTACATTAAGTATATATTTCAGATCATCCTCTTTTGGCTTAAAATCAAAATTTAACCCTACACAAAACACTTGATCTGAAGTAGTTAAAACACGTGTTGGACCTGCAGTGTACTTATCGGTTTGAACAAGTCCTGCAGTAGGCGTTTCACCACTTGCTTTAAGTTCAATAACTATACGAACAGCATTAGTTATACGGTCAGGACCCCGGAATAGCACTACAAGATCTGCATAGCCGCTACCTGAAAATTGTTCTGGATAAATTTTACCATTATAACGATATTTATAATTGCTTAAAGCACCTGTTAGAAAGCCATGATGATTGGCCTCACGAAACGTTTTCCCAGATGCATTGCCAAAAGGTATATCTGAATACTTATCATGAACCTTTATGAGATGGGATAGAAAATTTTCTAAATTTTTCTGAACTGTACTTGAATCTGAATTAGCAAGCTGCGCTATATAACATTCTAGATTTTGATTGTCTAACTGGAGGCGTGTTATTTCTTTAAATGTAGTAGTCAAGATTTAATCTGACAGGCAGTAAAAATTTAAGTATTAAAGTTGTCCGTTAAGTTAAATGTGTCAGTTAGGTTGTTAAGATAAGCGATTTGATTATTTTTTTCAAAGACTAA
>NZ_JANAVR010000032.1 GCF_025215055.1 Candidatus Cardinium sp. TP | reverse complement strand
AAATTAGTCCTTGAAAAAAATAATCAAATTGCGTATCTTAAAAGAACACCTGACACATTAAACTTAACTGACAACTTTAGACACTAAATTTTTATTGCCTGTCAGATTAAATCCTAACTACTACACATAAAACCCGTTGGGCCAGTTTGGTATAGATATGGCCTATTTTTTCGTAGCCTAGCCAGTTCCTATGAACCGGTGCGTGCCCACAACCTTTTTGATTTTATTGTAAAAAATGTTTAAAATTATAGGTTCCAATAAACCTGGGGAATAGATATAAGGTTCATTTGAGAAGGTAAGTGTAAAAATTTTTGCCTAAAAAAGGCGCACTTTGGTTGGTCACTATTTGGATGAATTTCTAAAATTAAGTTTAATTATCAACATAAAAAACAATATTGTTCCATGTGTATAGTACCATATGGATAAGGTGTCGTTTGGGATTGTTGAATTTAAGTAATTGTATCTATGGGTGTTTTGAATCTACCGCTGTTAATGGTAGCGGCTTTTTTGTTATTAACCTTGGGTATAGGGCTATGTTTTACGAGGATCTCTACTTCATTTCGGGAATATGCTTTAGGGGATCAAGCGTGGCATACCGCTCCTTTGATGGGTACGTTATTGACGCTTATCTATGGGGGAGGGCGGTTAATGGTTGGCGTAGAGCAAGTGCATAATTTTGTACTTGCGTGGGTCTTTTTTATACTTTTGACTAGTTTTTTGCCACATTGGGTAATCAGCTGGTTGGCATTACGTATGACGCCATTTATGCGTAACCTCTCTATGTCAGATAGTATAGGCCGTGTCTATGGTAGATATCCGAGAATAATTACCGGGTTTGCTAATATTTGTTTTGTCATTCTTACCATTGCCATTCAAATTAATGTAATGTCTCGGTCCATCAGTATGTGTAGTGATCTATTTGCCTTATTGAAGTTTCGTTTTGATTGCTTTATTCCCATCGTAACCGCTCCTTTTATCTTAGCTGTTTTGGGGTTTAGGGGTGGTTCATCTACTGCTTTGATGGGCATGGCTGCAGGCATCGTGACTATTTTGGCTTGGAATAGGTGGATTGAGCCAACTACAGCTATGAATGGTTCTTTTATAGCTATGGTAGTCAATGGGCTTGTTATGAGGGTTGTACATTATGTGTCTCTTAAACTAAAAACATAAATCGTGGAAGTCTAGTTTGGTAGGTTGCGTAGATTGGTTGCTGAGTTGTGCTCTTTGAGGAGATACGCATAGCAATTTTTTATATCATGGTTTGAGTCTATTTTGATTTAGGATCAAGTAACGTATAAAGCTCTATTTTTGATTTTTAGCTAGAAATACTTACCATTAAATCTAGCACACCGCTATAATTCATATTATAATCTTTTTAATAGTTTGCTTTATGATCTGTTTGAATATGTCCCTATTTATAGTGGCCGCTTTTTTATTGTTAACCTTAATAGTAGGTGGCTACTTTAGTAGAAAAAAAACCACCTTTCGAGAATATGCAATGGGTCATAAACAGTTTGCTACCGCTACTTTGGTAGCTACGGTATTGGCTACTTTTTTTGAAGGAGGGGGGTTGGTACGTAATGTAGAATGCGTTTATGATCTTGGCTTGTGGTTTGCTTGCGTTTTGCTGTTAGTACCTTTTGGTATGTGGAAGATTAGTAGGTTAGCCTTACGTATGGGGCCATTTATGCAACACTTTTCTATGGCAGAGACCATGGGCAGTATCTATGGTAGGTTGCCAATGATCATGACGGTTTTTGTTAGCATATGCAACTGTATCCTTGGGGTTACTGGTCAAATTGTTATTATGTCCCAGGCTATTCGTATGTGTGTAACCTTATCTAACCCTTATGTAATGCCTATCCTTTCTACCTTGCTTCTTATTTTTTATTCTACCTTTGGAGGTATTCGTGCAGTTACCTTTACAGATGTATTGCAATTTATTACTTTCTCTATTATTATTCCTCTGCTTTGCTGGTTTACCTTTATAAAAGTAGGTAAGCCCGTTGCAGAAATTGTGCCTGGCTTGCAGAGCCACACTAAGTTTCAGTTTAGCCGTTTATTGCATTTTAATACCCAACTATTGGCTATTGTTCTATTGTTATTAGCTGATATACTGATTTATATAGTGGAACCCGCTTTTGTACAACGGGTGTATATGGCAGCTAACCCCATCCAGGCCCAGAAAGTTTTTTCATATGCTGCTGTTTTTAGCGTTATTATTCAGGTTTTTATAGTTTTAATTGGTTTATTTACTTTTGTAGGCGCACCAGATTTACCAAAGGAAGAGATGTGGGGGTATATACTGGCCCATGTTCCTCCCTGTTTTAAGGGTTTTGTAGCCATTAGTTTACTGTCCATGGCTATGTCTACAGCTGATTCTTGCTTAAATACTTCTGCGGTTATGGTGAGCCATGATATCGTAAAAAGTCTAAAAAATCAAAAAGAGATAGCTGATGCAACTCAACTTAAGATAGCCAAGTGGACCACGTTAGTGGTGGGCCTATTGGCTATGCTGTTAGCTTTTAAATGTCAAGACCTGTTGCAATTGCTACATTGGTCCCTTGATTTCCATGGGCCCATACTCACTGCTCCCTTTATCTTAGCTATTTTTGGCTTTCGAGGAACTTCCCGTACGGCTTTGATTGGTATGGCTACAGGCGTGCTTACTATTTTGGCTTGGAACAAGTGGGTTGAACCTGCAACAGAGTTAAATGGGGCTTTTGTTTCTATGATAGCCAATGGATTAGCGATGCTAGCGGCCCACTATCTACTCAAGCAGCCAAAAAATACTGGTTGGGTGAAACCAGATGATGAGTTTAAACAAATACAACAAGCCCATGCACGCAATAGAGCGGAACGTAAGGAAACCATTAAAAATGGTTGGGCCAATAGAAAAGCTACTTTGTCCAAAATGATCCCCAGTGATGCTGCCTTACGTTTAACAGGGCTTTATATCGTCATTACGGCTATTCTAGGGTATTGGTTTATTAGGCCAGATCGTATCTATTGGGCGATATGTCAAGGTCTTGTAGGTACACTTTTTACCTCTTCTAAAACTTTCTTTAACAGGGTGATTCCTGCCTGGTGTATTGGTTTGGGTTGGCTTATAGGATTAGTGGTTTATCTACTTCTAAGCCTACTTGGACACTGGTGGTATCTTGTAGATCCGATCTTTACCGCATCTTTGTCTTTAACCCATTGTGCTGTAATCCTATGGGTATTGCCACTACATCTGGGCATAGGGGTTGTCGCCACTACCTTATTAATAGCCATTTATCCTATGGCTACTGGATTGGCTTTCCCAGTATTATCTGCTCTATTCCAGCTGTTTATAGCAGGTCTAGTGGTATTTGCTATGGCTATTTACTTTAAAGTAAAGGTACGCAGATATACCACTCAAATTCTTTACCCAAAAGATCAAGAAGGGATTAGAGAAGCACAACAACTGAAAGCCTCTCTTTATGATTCGGGTATGGTGTCTGCTAGTGTAGTGAATAAGTCTAAAGGTTATGGCGCTATTTTAACACAAGTAATCGGTAAGATTCAGGAGTCTATTTCTTTTTTAGATAGCAATGTGCCACTTTATAAGCGAGATTTTCAGAGTATTATTAATAAACTGTATGATTGGGAAGCTTATTTTAATAGAAGAGAAAGAGCCAAAAAACATGCCCTGTTGCAGGCTACTAAAATTACTTTAGATAAACTGATACGTAAGGTAGAATTGGCGTTAGGCCAAGAGGTAGCGCATCCGCCTAGGTTGTTGATAGAAAAAATAAATGATCCCAATGGAGTGCCATCTACGCATATGGTATGTGATATCAATCAAATTGTTTATTTACTGGTGCAGGCTGTGTTACGTGTTGGTAAACGAACAGGCACATCAATTGTTCATATACGTTTCCATAACACTGCTTTACAGTTTAAGCAAGCCGATGCTATTGACAACAGTTATCCTGTCTCTATGCTTTTTCAAGCTACTGCCCTGGTAGTCAGTCAGGCTACTACTGTTCATGAAGTAATGGTCAAAGTAAAACCGGTCTATGATGACGAGATAGATATGATGAGCCACCAAAGGAAACAGGAGACACCACCCTCTATAGATCTTCAACAGGAAACCATATCCAGTATTCTGGGGCGCCATTATGGCCATTTAGAAATCTTTGATGGCGAGCAGCAGTCAGCTATGCTACTGGTATTGCCTAGTAATGTCACCGATATTCTCAGTAAGATAACGATTAACTTGCCTCTAGATGCGTTAACCTCAGAGACCCCTGTCACCCCTAAGGAACAAGCCGATTCCATGATGGCCTTAATCCAGTTCCATGATTATGTTAGTAGATCTTCTCATCGAGCGGATCCTATTGATATAGGTATTATTTCAGAGTTGCTTTTATTGCTGCGGCAGCATTTTAGCTTTAAGCGACATGCTTCGGGTCAATTGTTTTATGTACGTGCGGTAGGTATTGCGGAAATAGTCGTAAAATGGGTATTTCACTCTCCTAAGGTGATTTATGCTGCTTTGCTCTATGAGTTGGTGCGTCGTACCTGTTTGCCGCTGTCTTATGTCAAGGAACATTATAATTTAGGCGTATATGCTTTTGTATTGAATATGTTAGGCATAGATAAATGCCAAGCATTGGATCATCCTTCTTTGCTGTATGTGCAGAATCGATTGCAAGAAGCGATTAAGGAGGAACACGTGCGGCTTTCCGTTCTTTTTATCAAACTAGCAGAGCGGCTCTATGACCTACGTCATGCAGCAGGTTATAGCCATCTCTCAGAAGTACAACATATGGCGCAAGAAACCTTGACCATAGATGTGGAGTTAGCCAACGCTTACTTGGGCCCAGAGATAGGCGTGGCATTAGAAAAAGCAGCCAAACAGGCATTAGAAGTAGGCAAACATAGAGGAAAGGATCAGGATAATGAGATATGATCAGGTGGCTGGCAACCGTCAGCTGACCTGTTGGCGTTATGCTTTGATCTATTTTTAAGGCTATTATAATTTATAACTATTTTCAAACCATTTTGTCGACTAGGAATAAATGACTACACCCACTTTGCCCCCACATTACAACTTTTTAGAACGAGAAACACATTGGCAACGTTTTTGGGAAGCAACAGCGCTATATAGCTGGGATCCAACTGATTCAGCTACTTTTGTGGTAGATACACCTCCTCCTACTATTTCCGGACAGCTGCACATGGGCCATGCCTGTAGCTATGCACAAGCCGATTTTATAGTTCGATTTCAACGGATGTTGGGTAAAAATATTTTTTATCCAATGGGTTTTGATGACAATGGGTTACCCACGGAACGGTTGGTAGAAAAACAAAAAGGCATTCGTGCAGCCCATATGGATAGAACGGCTTTCATAAAATTATGTCAGGAAGTAGTGGATAGGGAAGAAGAAAAATTTAGGCATCTGTTTAAGGCCATGGCGCTTTCTGTGGATTGGAGTTTAGAATATCAAACGATTAGTCCACTATCTCGTAAGCTTTCACAGATGTCTTTTTTGGACCTTTTGGAAAAAGGGGAGGTATACCGTAGTGCGCAACCGATGTTGTGGGATCCAGTAGATGGTACTGCTTTGGCACAAGCTGATATTGAAGATCAGGAGCGTACCACCTATATGAATGACATTCTATTTCTACATGAAGCGACGCAAGCCCCTTTACCCATTGCTACGACTCGACCTGAATTATTGCCTGCCTGCGTGGCCTTATTCTACCATCCGGATGATGTGCGTTACCAACATTTGGCACACACCTATGCCCTTACACCTATATTTAATATAAGGGTGCCTATTTTGGCAGATGCGCTTGTACAGCCCAATAAGGGAACCGGTTTGGTGATGTGTTGCACCTTTGGAGACCAAACCGATATAGTGTGGTGGAAAAAACACCAATTGCCTACTTGTATCATCCTAAATAAACAAGGTAGGGTGACGCATGCTGGTCCGTTGCAAGGCCTCAAGGTAGCAGAAGCGCGCGAAAAAATCATTCAAATCTTAAAAGATCAGTCGCTGTTGGTTAAGCAAACGCTTGTGCAGCAATCTTTCAAATGTGCCGAACGTTCTGGTGCACCCTTAGAAATACGCACTACACCTCAGTGGTTTGTACGTACTATAGATCATAAAGCCGCCCTTTTGGCTAAGGTCAAAGAACTCAAATGGCACCCTGCTGCCATGCAGCATAGGCTGGAGGAATGGATTGATGGCATCGCTTGGGATTGGTCTATAAGCCGTCAGCGTTATTTTGGGGTACCTGTTCCGGTTTGGTATTCTAAACGTTCTGGAGAAGAAGGGAAAATATTGGTGCCCACTATAGATCAGTTGCCTGTAAACCCACTTGAAGATCTGCCCATGGGCTATACCCGTGAAGAGGTAGAACCAGATTATGATGTAATGGATACTTGGGCAACGAGCAGTATTTCACCTCAACTCTCTTCGCATGCGATTAATAAGGCGTTTAGTGTAGACTATACTAGGCACCTGCAGTTGTTTCCTATGGATTTGCGCCCACAAGCCCATGAGATTATACGGACTTGGGCTTTCTATACTTTACTCAAAGCCCATTTGCATGAGGGTAGTCTGCCCTGGAAGCATATTATGATACATGGGTGGTGCCTAGCGTCAGATAAGCAAAAGATGTCTAAATCTAAAGGCAATGTGTTGCTGCCTGAAAATCTTTTAGCCACCTATGGGGCGGATGTCATCCGCTATTGGGCCGCTAACGCCCGTTTGGGTGCAGATACTTGTTATTGTGAAAATGTTATGAAAAATGGCAAACGGTTGGTGACTAAATTATGGAATGCCGGTAAGTTTATCTTGGGTTATTTTAATAAAATAGAGGGCTTAGGTCAACCGCTTCATTGGCAAAAAGTCACCCATACCCTAGATCAATGGCTCTTAGCATCCCTAGCCGCACTGACTGATAAGGTGCATGCACATTTGTTAGCCTATGGCTATGCAGAGGCGTTGGAGCAGGTAGAAAAATTCTTTTGGTCTGTTTTTTGTGATGACTATCTAGAGCTTAGTAAAGCTAGGGTTTATAATGCACTGCAGCAAGATGCGCAAGGTCAGTGTAGTGCTATGGTAACACTTTACCATGCTTTTTATGGTCTATTGCAACTTTTTGCTCCTGTTATGCCTCATATTACAGAGGAACTGTCTCAAGGACTGTATCCCCATAAAGGTTCTATTCATCAAAGAGGCAATTGGCCTACATGGACATTAGAGACGACCATTCGTCAGGCACAAGTAGATCAAGTCGTGCACCTTAGGGAAATCATTGGATTGGTACGTAAGGCCAAAGCAGATGGTCAACTTTCTATAAAAGCGCCGATCCAGTTGCTTACCATTAGTGGTACGGTTTTAGATGAAGACTTATGTCAAGATCTTAAAGCGGTCACTGCTGCCACCAAGATCGTATTTGGTGACCTAACTTCAGGCCCTATGGATATACAAGTAGCCGGTAAGCAATGTGCCATAGGGGTAGTGTGGGGGTAGTGCAGTTTATTTTTATTTTTTTTCTTGAGAAAAAAGTGGGATACAATTCATTATTAACCAGTAACGTGAACAGATACGAATAAAGCACTCGGCAAGTTTATCTATTTTATATAAAAACTACAACATAGAGTTTATAAAGTTAAGTGCAAGGTTCGATAGTAGGGTTTTTGCTGGGGTGGCTGTCTAACAGTCGGATTTGAGTTGAATAAATATGATGTCGCCTCTTCTGTAAGATAAAACTGTTTAAGCATAGGATGATTATTAGCAAGCGTCTGAATATGGAGCATATTTTCATGTATGTATGCTATTTGTTGCGAAATATCATTTGAATTGCTATGCGCAAATGCATGATCGGAAGGCACGCAAGCAGGAGCATGCGTATTGATTCGATGCTCTTGTGTAGGCTGGCTGGTATTACATCCAAGTAAATGGATGATCAAACCATTATATAAAACCAAGTGCCATTTTTTTTAGATAGGTTATCATAATGGTATATATTATTTTTATTTAGTATGAGGTAGATAAAAACTATTTGTATGTTTAAAGTTTACCTATTTTACAGGGAAATTGCAACGGTTTATAAAAACGGATTTATTGTTAACGCATGATCAGAAGCTATTCAAAATCTCTTTACAAAGATCTTGTTCATACAATTTGTTGATGCGTGTTGTTCACTAATTTGTACCCTACACATCAGATGCCATTGAGCAAAGCACAAGCAAACAGCCAGGCGGGCATCTACCTGCACATCCCATTTTGCAAGCAAGCTTGCCACTATTGTGACTTCCACTTTAGTACCAATTTGTCTTTTAAGTCATTAATGGTCCATAGCATCCAAAAAGAACTTGCATTACGTCAAGATTATTTGAAAGGCATACCCATTACCAGTATTTATTTTGGTGGCGGCACTCCTTCGTTATTAACGCTTGTAGAAGTAGAGCAGCTGCTCAACCAAGTGGTACGTTGCTTTCCTATAGCGCCAGCAGCAGAGATTACATTAGAGGCCAATCCTGATGACTTAACGCTTGAAAAATTGAAAGGATTGCACCATATGGGTGTGAATAGGCTTAGCATAGGCATACAGTCTTTTAATGATCAGGCACTGCGTTATATGAATCGGGCCCATACCAGTGCTATGGCCCAAAACAGTGTAGCGTGGGCACGTGCTGTTGGCTTTGATAACTTAAGCATAGATCTTATTTATGCCATTCCTGGTACTACTATGTGCGATTGGCATGCTGATTTAACACAAGCCCTATTGTTGGAACCAGCTCATATTTCTGCCTATTGTTTGACCATTAAACCCAAAACTGTATTTGGCTATTGGCATAAACAAGGCAATATAGTGGAGCTAGATGAAACCTTCGCAGCAGAACAATTTGAGCTAACTATAGCAGCTTGTGCCAAACAAGGTTATCTGCACTATGAAATTTCTAACTTTTGCAAGCCAGAAAAATATTCCAGACACAATACAAATTACTGGAAATTAGGGCCATATATAGGTGTCGGACCAGGGGCACATGCCTATAATGGGCAGCAAAGACAATGGAATATTGCCCATAATGCATTATATATTAAAGCCATTCAAAATGGAAAGCTACCTTATACGGAAGAAACCTTAACGGTAGCCAATCATGTAAATGAATATATGATGACCAGTCTAAGAACTTGTTGGGGATGTGATTTTGATTGGATTTATGCACAATATGGGATTGACCTTATGGCCATACAAAAAGATTATTTAGAAAAAATTATGCAATGGAAATTGGCCTATTTGACCGGCCATATACTTTATTTAACAAATAGTGGTAAATTACTAGCCGATAAAATAGCGAGTGATCTTTTTGTAGATGGCTGATCGCTCCATGGCACCATGGTAAGAAAAATAGCCATTGATTCAACCATACAAATTCCTTTGATCAAGCCTAAGGTAGGGTATAAAATCCTGTTCAATGCGTATTTATTCTAGGATTTTAGGTTACGCAGGGCCTTTATGGCCGTGCGCTTTTTATTATTTTTCTGCTATTCTCTTATCCATTGTTTTTGGATTGGCGACCTATGGCTTGGTCATTCCCCTGCTTAAGGTACTATTTAACCAAGAGGAGTTGAGCCGGTTATTATGGGAAGGCCAGGTAATGCCCAAATGGCAGCTAAACATCCACTACCTTACAACCTTATTTAATTACTTTTTTATAAAAATTATTATCGATTACGGTAAAATATGTGTACTTTGTTTGTTGGCATTTTTATTTATGTGCGCTAATGCCATAAGTGGGTTTTTTAGATATATAGCAGATGTTACTATGGACAAATTACGCATCCATCTTGTCCATAATTTGCGTCTGGCCCTCTTTAAAAAAAGTTTAACGTTGCCTGTGCAGTATTTTACTAATCATAAGAAAGCAGATATAATAGCGCGTATTACTGTTGATATGCAGGAGATAGAGCATGCAGTTGCTGATACGTTGCGTCTATTTTTAAAAGAACCCACGCAACTTTTTTGTTACATTGTGGTGCTATTTTACATGTCGCCAAGGCTTAGTATTTTTACCTTATTATTTGTACCTATTGTAGGGTGTGCCATAGCTCAGCTTATACAATCCCTCCGTAAATGGACAGATGCAACGCAGCAGTCACTGGGTCATTTAATCCATTTAATTGAAGGTGCCGTCAGTGGCATCCGCATCATTAAGCTTTTTGGTGCTCAAAAATATGCTATTGATCAGTTTAAAAAAGAAGGTAAGGTATATGCCTCTACCCATATGGCTGTAGCTAAAAAGTCCTATATTCTTGCACCAATTTCCGCCTCATTAAGTGTGGTAGCGGTGTCCATTGTATTTGCCTATGGTGGTCATTTAATCCTTTTGGACCGTAGCTTGCTTACGCCCAGTACGTTTATTGCTTACATCATTATTTGTTCCCAAGCGCTTATACCGATCAAAATGATTGCGCGGTCTATTGGCCATATTCAACAGGGGATAGCTGCCGGGAGACGTATTTTTGATGTATTAGATGAAAAATATGCGTTTAAGCGTTGTTCAGGAGCATCTATATCTACCACATTTAAAGATAAGATTGCATTTAAAAATATTTCTTTTGCCTATAATGAGGGAAAGGAGATTTTGCATCAAATCAATTTTACGATTCAAAAAGGCGAAATGATCGCATTGGTTGGTGCTTCTGGGTCAGGAAAGTCTACACTTTTATCCGTTTTGTCGGGACTTTATCAACCCAATAGTGGCGTTATTGAGATAGATGATCTCCCCATTTCCCAGATGAGTGAAGCCTCACTTCGTCATTTAATGTGTAGTAGTCAAGATTTAATCTGACAATTGTTAAATTATGATGATATAAATCTTAACTACTATGAACTTACATCAAAAAATTATCAAGCCTAAATTAGGGTTATTGGAACTAGCTAAAACA
>NZ_JANAVR010000031.1 GCF_025215055.1 Candidatus Cardinium sp. TP | reverse complement strand
AAAATTAGTCTTTGAAAAAAATAATCAAATCGCTTATCTTAACAACCTAACTGACACATTTAACTTAACGGACAACTTTAATACTTAAATTTTTACTGCCTGTCAGATTAAATCTTGACTACTACAATGTGGGCAATCTTAAAAGAGCAAGGAAAGGGTACTTATTTAGTCGCATGGCGCCATACGGGGAGGTTATACCCTCAGCCCGCTATGGCTGCTTCAAACCACAAGATAATTCCTTTATTCAGTAAGAAATAGCTCCCCATTATAGGTTGCCACTTTACTCAAGATACCCAATTGCCCTATCGGTGATCAACCATACCAAAAACAAGAAAAACTCCTAAAAATAGAAAAGTCACTCTTGAAAAAAGCTGTGGCAAGAACGTTTGCTCTACGAGCGAATAAAAAAAGAACTTAATTCAAGGGCTCTAGAGCACCCATAAGGAATGGTAAGTAAATTTTTATAATTATCCAAATAATATCCATTCAACTGTATAGTCCAGCTACTCTAAATGAACTATGTTAATAAGCAAATTTTTTGTGATACAAATCTTTGGTCTTTAAGATTCATCTTGATTGGAATATGGATTTGGGAATAAACGACTGGAATACAGCTATTTTAAACAAAATAGATTCGATTTACAGGGAATATCAGGAGAATATGGCTATCGCTATATATACTACAATCAACTATAAGAAGATGGCTTTAATGTAGGAAGAGATCGTGTGCTTAAGTATATGGGTATACTGGGTATATCGGCTATTTATCCACGTAAGAAGCCCCCTATTTTTTGTAAAGATGCTCAGCATAAGGTAATGGTTACTTGTTAGATACATATTGGTTCAACTCTGGTAAAACAAAGCAGGTGCATGTACCTAAATCGAATCAGGTATGGATAAAAAAACAACTTGAAAAGCAATATTTTTTCTATTGTTGAGTCAACGCAAGCATTATGAGATTTGCTATCTTGCCATTACTTAAGAATCGAAGTTAGTAGCTTTCATATTTAATACTATGTATCAACCGTCAAACGACTTTTCTGAGGCTATTTTTATGGTAGATAAACCTTTGGGTTGGACCTCCTTTGATGTGGTCAAAAAGGTTCGTCATGCCTTAAACATAAAAAAAATAGGCCATGCAGGTACCTTGGATCCGCTGGCCACAGGGTTACTTTTATTATGTAGTGGTAGGCAAACTAAAAACATTAGTAGTATTCAAGCATTGGATAAGGTCTATACTGGCCAAATTGTGCTTGGTAAAACGACGCCATCTATGGATTTAGAAACACCCTTTGATAGTCTATCTAGTTATGATCATGTCACCGAGGAGATGGTTATCGCTGCTGCTGCTACCTTTGTTGGATCCATCATGCAAATACCGCCTATTTATTCAGCCGTTAAAGTAGATGGAAAAAGGGCCTATCAAATAGCTAGAAAAGGAGAAGTAGCTGCCCTGACCCCTCGTGCCGTTATTATTCATTCCTTCCTTATTACGACGATTGAGTTGCCATTCATTACTTTCAAAGTGGTTTGCAGCAAAGGAACCTATGTTCGACGACTGGCCCATGACTTAGGACAAAAACTAGGCGTTGGAGGCTACTTGCATGGCTTATGTCGAACCCAAATAGGTAATTATTGTTTGGATAAGGCCTATAGCTTAGAGAGATTATTGCAAAGCAATAGTGTACCTATTTACTAGCGTAGTTAGTAATTATACAAAAACAATTTCTTTGGCTTTATAGCTATATTGGTTGCCATCACGCGTTGCGATCACTAACTCTCCTAGCCTATTAACCGTTACAATACGTGCTTCGAGCGATCTATGCCTGGTTGCAAATTTATGAAATCCTGTGTTTCGGTAGAGTATATGAATATACTGCTCCCAAAGCAAATGGAAGTTGCCATTTTGTAGCCACGCATAATACCTACCAAAGGCATCCATGATCTGGGTTACTAGTAACGCCCTATCCAGAACAGTGCCTTTTTGTATGGCTAAGGAAGTACGTTTGGAAGATTCAAAATACAGTTGATTGACATTTAAGCCAATACCGATTATAGCTGTTTTGATCTTATGCTTCTCTCCTATATGGGTTTCAATAAGCATACCACCCAATTTCTGGTCTAAGTAGTAGATATCATTGGGCCATTTTATAGCAACCTGCAAGTAACCTGTAAGCACCTCATAAATGGCTAAACTGGTAATGATATTCAGGGAAAAAACTGCATCTAGCCCTAACCATTCTGGATATAAGATAAATGAAAAAAGAATATTTTTACCCGCTTCCGATGTCCAAGTACTACCCCGTTGTCCTCTTCCTTGATACTGATGCTCTGCAATAAAAACGGTTCCTTCTGCCGCATGTAGCAGATATTTTTGGGCCATATCATTAGTAGAAGTGCAGCTTGCATAATAAAATGAAGCCCTACCAAAAGGCATATCGAGCTGAGTAACACTATTGAATGGGTGATCATCCATGGGAATACAGTCTATAAAGATTACTTTTATCTATAAAGCGAATATAACGAATGGATGGATGAAATAAGTTACGTAACGCATCGTATATAGCTAAAAATCTAAATAAAATTTATATGGCATATGTCTGTACAAATTGTGGGCTAGAATATGTTAAATGGCAAGGAAAGTGTGACGCTTGCAAGGAATGGAATCAACTAGCTGCATTCCCCACCAAAGGTAGCACGAAGCATGGTGAAAAGCATAGACCTACTAGACATCCTAAAAGATTAGATGAAATTCAAGAAATTTCACATCAACGATTGTGTGCTGCAGATGAAGAACTCAATAGAGTACTGGGTGGAGGCATTGTACCAGGTTCGTTGGTGCTATTAGGTGGTGAGCCTGGTATCGGAAAATCAACGCTTTTGCTCCAAATGGCGCTACGGTTCAAAGCAGGTAAGGTACTATATGTATCTGGTGAAGAAACAGAAAATCAAATTAAAATACGTGCTTCTCGTTTAGGATTCGTTTCATCAAGTTGCTTGTTACTCCAAGCATGCGTATTAGAGCAGATCCTCAAACATGCAACTGATTTAGAGCCAACCGTATTGGTAATAGATTCTATCCAAACTTTATATGCTGAAGAAGAGGAAGGCGCGGTAGGTAGCATCAACCAAATTAAAGCTTGTACGACCCGATTGTTACATTACGTCAAGCATTCGAACGTGGCCCTATTTTTAATAGGGCATATCAATAAGGATGGCGCTTTAGCAGGCCCCAAACTGCTAGAACATATGGTCGATACGGTATTACAGTTTGAGGGGGATAAACCATGTTTATATAGAATGGTGCGAACCATAAAGAATAGGTTTGGCCCGACATCAGAATTAGGCATATATGAGATGAAAGTGAGTGGCCTGCATGGTGTACAGAACCCTTCTTCCATGCTACTTTCCGGGCAAGATTATGCTTTAAGTGGCATAGCAATTGGCTCCTGTTTAGAGGGAACGAGACCACTAATGCTTGAAATGCAGGCATTGGTAACGACAACCAAGTATGGAAATCCTCAACGCAATGCTACAGGCTATGACCTCAGGCGATTGAATATGTTACTAGCTGTATTAGAAAAACGAACAGGTGTTCGGCTACATGACCGTGATGTTTTTTTAAATAGTACAGGAGGACTTAGGGTAGATGATACCGCACTAGATTTGGCGGTCTGTATGGCGGTTGTAAGCGCTCTAAAAGATAAGGTGATTGCAAATTTTAAATGTTTTATAGCAGAAGTAGGACTAGGCGGTGAACTTAGACGTGTACAAAGGATGGAATATAGAATAGCAGAAGCAGAAAAACTCGGCTTTAAAGAGGTATATATAGCTGCGCAACAGCAAGAACTTTCTAAATCTTTTGGGATAAAAATTAACTTGATAAGCAATCTAAAAGATTTGATTCCACAGCTAAACTAAATCATCCGTTTAACTTTTTATAAAAGATCTATTGTATCTGTTCACGATACTGGTTAATAATGAACTTTCGTATCTGTTCAAACAATGGCATCAACTTAATGAATATATTTCATTGATTTTTAAATAAAAATATCTATTCTCCCCATTGGTTAAATGCATTTTTTCCCACTTTTTTCTTGATAAAGAAGTGGACAAAAAACCAAGCTCTGAACGCATACGAACTTTATCCAATTACAGAGGCGGATTTTTTTTGATGTAAAAAACCATCGTGCTGAACAGATACGAATGGATACGAGATATTAAGTGGATAAAAACGTAGCCCGTAGGGGAATCGAACCCCTGTTTCCAGGATGAAAACCTGACGTCCTAACCCCTAGACGAACGGGCCATAAAGCAATAGCTAGCTGCTATAGATCAGCTAGCTGCTACTAAAACGAATTAGGCCATGCAAAGGTTACCCTCCCCTACCCGCTAGATTACTCGGAAAACAAAGAAGCAAAATTATAACCTACACCTACAGTTCCAGTGTGTATGGTAAGATTTTTCAACCCAGCAGCATTCGAGAATATAGTTTGTTCCTTATCGCTATCTAACTTAAACCTATTCATAAAGCCCCAGCTATATGTAGCTTCAATAGAAACACCCATATCGAATTGATATTCAAGACCAAATTTGGCATCTATACTAAAAGAAGCTTTCTCCTTTTTTTGATCGTCATTCAAGTCTGATTTTGAATTATTTTGGCTATAGGTTGTTGCAAATGGGATATAAGCAGAACCACCTAGCTTAATTTTCAAAATATCTTCTCCCTCTTCACGACCAAGTGGGTAAACACATAAATGGAGTGGAATAGCAATACTATGGCTAGCTATACCAATGGATGGCTTAGTGTTAGCCTTATTATTATCTTGAGTTTGTTGGTTCTTTTCTTGTTCCGCTGTTAACGTAGCACCTTGCTTCATATAACCAACGCCTAACTCACCGCCTACATAATCTGTGAATGCATATTCAAAATACAAGTTTCCAAATACAAATGGAGTATCAAATATACTATGGGATACTGCTTTATTGTCAATTTTAACACCTTCAGGGTATCCTACATAAGGAGAGAAACTTAAGCCAGCCTTAAGACCATAGCTGGACTTACTTACTTCCGCATGCGCATTATGTGCATTAAACGCAGCACCACAAACTAAGGCACCTGTCATCAAATTTTTTTTTATTCCTTTCATATTTAATATTAAAAGTTGTATGTGTTATAAACGCTTTCTATGATTTACTATAACTTCCATTAGGAAAAACGAACCTAGCCTTACTATAAGCCAAGCCGCCCCCACTAAAATGACTTAATAGAAGCAATATTAAGGCTAATCTTAAAAAAAAGCAAATAAATATTCCATATTCCTTTATTTTTCTTGAAACTGGCTTAAGTAATAGGGTGTATAACTGGCTATATTTTCCCAAAACTGTTGCTGAAACTTAGCAAAGGCCAAATAACCTATGTGTATGGCAGAAGGAACAACCTGTTCTATAAAGCGAATATTACGGTGTTCCATAAGAAATGTTTTACATTTTTGCGTACCATCCCCAAAAAAAAGTAAAGCTTTGTCCGGTAGCGTATCCCTATATGCTTTATCATCTAATAGCGCTACATGGGTAGGGCATTTGATTTGCCCTGTTTGGTTTGCTATAAGGGTATAGATAGCGTTTCGCCGCGCATCAATGGCCGGGCATAATAGCGTATCCGCATCTACAAATGGGCGCATGCCATATGCCATGGCTTCTAATGTGCCAACTGAAATAAGTGGAATGTCTAAGCCATAACAAAGGCCTTTTCCTACTGCAGTGCCGATCCGTAACCCAGTATAGGAACCAGGGCCGCAAGATAAGGCTATCGCGGCTAACGATTTGCGGTTATAATCGCTATTTTTTAATAAATCCGCTATACTAGACATCAAATATTCCGAATGGGAACACCCCATAAAAAGATCGGTATGCGCTATAAGTTTACCTGCGTGATGTAACGCAACGGAACAAACAGCTGTGGCGGTTTCAATGCTTAAAATAAGGGACATATATAGAAAGATTGGGCTAAGGATAAGCAGCCGTTACCAATAGTATAGCTATACAACAGCAGTTGACTTATTGCTATGGGTATGACAAAGGAAACCGCTCATCAAATCAAAATACAACATAGGTGAGGTGCCACTGGCTTTACAAGCATATGAATTTGAGTGTAAAAAGTTAATCTTCGTTTTTAAGGTGGTTCTTGGAATATAGGCTTTCAACTGACGATAGGCCAATGACCACTTTTCAATCCATCCACCCACTAGTAATGCGCAAGAAGTACGTTCTAACTGCATCACCTGGATGACAGCCGACAGATAACTTAAAAGGTCATCGGATGTTTTATAAGCAAACGCATTGCAATAGAGTAGTTGTCTTTTATTATGGACTACTATATACAAATAGTCCTCTGCCAACCAGACAAATAATTCTGCTTTAGATAGGCATTCTAGCTGGCATCCTTCTATAATGGCATTTGCCTGGTGGACAATATGAAAATTACTACCTGTATAACGTTTTCTAAACCAATCTAATACAGTAGCATTCTCTGCAAAGACAACCGATACTTTTGCCAATGCATGGGTAAAAGAGATCACTTCATCGTTTGGGTCTACACCACAAGCAACATGCATATAGGTAGACAAATCTTTTGTGCTGAGTAGTAAATGAGGCAACAAGGTAAATTTTTGATTAGAAATAGATAAGGTAACAGAACACCAGTTCTTTTTAATCAAAAAAAAATCTTGATTGTACAATTGCTCTAAACTCTTGACATAGCTTG
Organism: Candidatus Cardinium sp. TP; assembly: GCF_025215055.1. Classification (GTDB taxonomy): domain Bacteria; phylum Bacteroidota; class Bacteroidia; order Cytophagales; family Amoebophilaceae; genus Cardinium. The sequence goes on along the minus strand of NZ_JANAVR010000031.1, from coordinate 4,519 downwards.
GGTGGTTTTTATCGAGCGGCAGTGTATATATGCCGAGTAATAAACACGCTTGGGTAGTGCGTTCTATACAACATACTTTAATCAAACCATGACCTATATTGATAGACAAGTGATAGTTGATACTTTTATCGAAGTTAAATTTGCTTGGATGAACAACAGAAAGAATTTTTTTTGGGAAGACTTCCATAATCAATCTTTATATGAGCTATCGCTACTTACATAAAATAGGTAATGAGGCGCCTACAAATCCATCTGCCTCCTAGGGGGCGGTATGGGCTAGTGGTCGAATCTTTAACATCATTTGACGTAACTTGCGCGTTATATGCACCTAATGATCCCGTTGTTCAGCTACTCACCATATGCTGCAATGGTGCGCTGGAGTCGCTCAATTTTACTTGTTGCGATGGTTGTTTCTTTGGAAGAAGACCACCCAATTTTTACGCCACATTTACTCAATATAGTGGTTTTTACTTAACTTTACATACAATTAACCGCTTAACCTCTGCTTTGCAATATGAAAAAAATAGCTACCATTCTTTTAGCATTGTCCCTATTATACTGGGTCAACAAGTCACCATTTACAACGACCCACCATCCGCCCACTACTATAATCAACGAAACAGTTTTTATCCATATAATAAGGGATCTAGAGCTACTCGATGGTTGGTTATACTATAGCTATTATTCTCCAGAAACCATAGAGCTATTGCGTCATCAAAACCATCAAAAAATATTAGCGTTGTATAAAGTGGAACCAGAAGCTTTTCAAGCCAGTATAAGGTATTATTTAGAAGAAGTTAGGGCACTAAAGATATATGAAAAAGTTTGTCTAGCTTTAGAGGCCTTATCTACTTAGTTTTTAATATTTTAGATATGCCTATTTCGATTGGCAGCTATGTACGGATTAAAAATCAAACTACTATAGGTGAAGTAGTGGATATACGTTTAGATAACGTATTGATTTCTGTTGGAAATCTGTACTTTTATCTTCCATTTCAGTCTGTTGAACATGTAGATCATTCTCCATCTATGCCAACAAAAGCTAAGCAACCCAATATTGGTACGATGTGCCCACCCTCCATGCAAACCGATCCAATGCTTGATTTACATGGCTTCAACAAAGCGCAAGCATTGTTGGCATTAGAAAAATTTCTAGATCGTTCATTACTATTGGGTCATAGTCGATTAAAAATCATCCATGGACAGGGAAAGGGCATTTTGCGTAATGCTATACGAGACTACTTAAGTAACCACCCCTTAGTAAAAAGCATCACCCTGCAAAGCCCGATACATTGTATGGCCGGTATGACACTCATTGAAATATAGTGTTCCTTTGCGCTAAAGCTATTATCTTCGTATATGTATTCTATTGTTTAAACCAGTTGTTAAAGATGACCCGAACCAATAATGATTATTCAGCCAATAGCATCCAAGTCCTAGAAGGACTAGAAGCTGTGCGCAAACGTCCTGCCATGTACATCGGAGATGTAGGCATCAAGGGATTACACCATCTTATTTGGGAGGTAGTAGATAATGCTATTGATGAGTCTTTAGCAGGCTATTGCACAAAAATTGGTATTATTATCCATGAGGATAACACCATTACCGTATGGGATAATGGTCGGGGCATTCCCACTGAGATGCATCCAAAGGAACAAAAATCAGCCTTGGAGGTCGTTATGACCATATTGCATGCAGGTGGTAAATTTGATAAGGATACCTATAAAATTTCTGGTGGCTTACATGGTGTAGGGGTTTCCTGTGTAAACGCATTATCCACTCACTTAGAAGTGACCGTATACCGAAATGGAAAAATTTATAAACAAGCGTATGCTCAAGGCATTCCACGTTACCCTGTTCAAGAGATAGGTACGACAGACTTACGCGGTACGACCGTTCATTTTATCCCAGATAGCTCTATTTTTACCACGACGGTTTACAACTTACATACCATTGTAAATAGGTTGCAAGAACTAGCCTATTTAAATGTAGGGTTACAGATGCAACTAGAGGATCTCCGTGAACGAGATGAACAAGGTAATCCTTTCAGTCAAACTTTCCACTCTGAAGGAGGGCTTTTAGAGTTTGTAGCGCATTTAGACAGCACTAAGGTAGCCATTATGCCCATGCCTATCCTTGTAGAGGGAGAAAAAAACAATGTGGTGGTACAGGTGGCGATGACCTACAATACAGGCTATTCGGAAACAGTCGTTTCCTATGTCAATAACATACATACCATTGAAGGGGGTATGCATGTCACTGGATTTAGAAGAGCCTTAACCCGCACTTTAAAAAGCTATGGAGACAAATCTGGTTTATTAGAGAAAGCCAAAATAGAGATTGTTGGAGATGATTTTCGAGAAGGTTTAACCGCTGTCATCTCTGTAAAGGTAGCAGAACCTCAATTTGAGGGACAAACAAAAACCAAACTGGGCAATGCAGAGGTACAAAGCGCGGTAGAAAGCTGTGTAGGGGAAGTATTGTATTACTACTTAGAAGAACACCCTAAGGAGGCCAAACTGATTATTAATAAGGTGATTATAGCGGCCCAGGCCCGCCAAGCTGCCCGAAAAGCACGTGAAATGGTCCAACGCAAAAATGTGTTGATGAGCAACAGCTTGCCTGGCAAATTAGCTGATTGTTCCGAACGGGACCCTGCCCTTTGTGAACTATTTCTAGTGGAAGGTGATTCTGCTGGTGGTACGGCTAAAATGGGTAGAAATAGAAGATTCCAAGCGATCCTACCCTTAAAGGGTAAAATTCTAAATGTGGAAAAAGCACAAAGCTATAAGATATATGATAATGAGCAGGTTAGGAACATGATCACTGCATTAGGCATATCCATGGGCACAGATGGGAATGAGCAAGCGATACATCTAGATAAATTACGCTACCATAAAATTGTGATTATGACCGATGCAGATGTAGATGGCAGTCATATTCGTACGCTTATTTTAACCTTTTTCTTCCGCTATATGCGGGACATTATAGAAAAGGGATACCTATATATTGCCTCTCCTCCACTCTATCTAGTGAAACGAGACAAAGAAGCGCAATATTGCTGGACAGAGGCAGAGAAAGAAGCATGGGTCACCCAGTTTAGCCTTAAAGACGGGAAAACGGATGCGGTATTTGTACAACGTTACAAAGGTTTGGGTGAGATGAATGAAATCCAACTCTGGGATACTACTATGGATCCCACCAGACGCAGTCTAAAACAGGTAACCATAGCTTCTGCACTGGCTGCAGAGCACCTTTTTTCTATGTTAATGGGCGATGAGGTGCCACCACGCAGAGAATTTATAGAACGCTATGCTAAATATGCTAAATTAGATATTTAAAATGGCAACTCATCTTTTTTAGTTGCTTGACTTTCAGCATACTATAATTTTTATCTTGTCTGTAGCTTTGTTGGCTTAAAATATCTAAATTTAGAGGTGTCCATTCAGATCCTGATGCCAATTGAAGTGCTAAATGTTATGGAATAGGTTGGCCTTATTTACATAATAGCACAGGAATTGGAAAAAGGTAAGATTAGAAATGGTATGATTAAGGTTGAGTCGGTATCAGCTTATCTGGGTATAGAGCGCTGAACGGATATATTCAAGGTAAAATTCATTCTTTAACACTTTAAATTAAAGTAAAATTATGTTTAGAAATGTATGTTACCTAGTGTTAGGTGTGGTATTAGGTGCTATATTGGGATTTTTAGTCTGCGATAATACTAAAAAAAGAATCCTTAAAGCTATCCAAAATAGGGCTAAGCAACTTTCTGGTTGTGTGCAATCATCTTCTGAAAAAGCAGCAGATGCAATCAATACGGTTAAAAACGCCGTTAAGGGTCTATCTTAACTAGGTTTAAGGGCACAAGCAGTCAAAAGGGCCATCGGTCTTTTGGCTGTCTTTCGCTTACCACGTTGGCTTTATTCCTGTAACCTTATGTCTAAAAAGTTATGCTTGTTTGGAGGGGCGCTTTTGAGTGGGCTGTCTCTATGGTGGTTGGTATCCAGCAATACTAAAACAAAAGTTAAAAAGGAGCTATATGGTGCAATGCAACGGGCTGCGCTATCTATTGTATCCAAGCTGCTATTGAAGCCTTGGGTAAAAAAAATGATGCGGCTGCTCTATAATTAACTAAAAGGGTACGATCGTGTAGTAAGCTGCATTTTGGATATCTCTGTAGGAAATGTCGTCAACTTAGGGGAAATCTATTCTAGCACAGAGGAGCAAATGGCTAGTTGGTATAGTCCACCGTGCATGGTACTGCATCGTGTTTCATGTCCACCGATAAAAAGTTGCCGCGCAGTAAAAATAATAAAACAATCTGTTTTTCAGCAGGAAAATTAAAATTATATTTTATTGGACAGTCGATAAAATTGACGCCTTAAGTTGTGTAGTAGTTAGGATTTAATCTGACAGGCAATAAAAATTTAGTGTCTAAAGTTGTCAGTTAAGTTTAATGTGTCAGGTGTTCTTTTAAGATACGCAATTTGATTATTTTTTTCAAGGACTAATTTTT
>NZ_JANAVR010000030.1 GCF_025215055.1 Candidatus Cardinium sp. TP | reverse complement strand
TAACTTATGAGAAAGAGATCAAGCGTATTATGGATAATCAAGCAGTAGAAGACTATATGAAAAACCAAGCAAGACAAGAGGGTAAGATAGAGGGTAAGATAGAGGGTAAGATAGAGGGTAAGATAGAGGGTAAGATAGAGGGTAAGATAGAGGGTAAGATAGAGGGTAAGATAGAGGGTAAGATAGAAATCGCTCAAGCTATGCTTCAAAAAGGATATCCTATAGATGACATTGTCCTTCTTACTGGCTTATCTTCTTCTCATATTGAGCAACTTATATGATTATAGGTATGGATTTTATAAATCCATACCTATCAATTTTTCCACCTATTTAGTATATGCACACGCAATGACATCAACTTAAGGTAAGATCAGATTGTTTCATTATTTTTACTGCGTGCTAGGCTTTTATCAGTGGCCCCATGCACGGAGCAGTATACTCACCATCTACTTGGTATCTATTCAACTCACTGGTTTTTGCGTTAAAAGAAAACCGCCCCTTTTAGCACTTTCTGCAGCTGTTTTTCTATCCATCTATCAACTCGAGCTTTCCAATCGAAATATTTTACAAGACACATTTTTTTATTTGGGGTTACGTGACTATAATGTTGAATAAAATTATAAATCATTTTTAACAGCTCTCGATTATTTTGCATCTTGGCTAGGTCTATAACACAGTATGGCCACCTGCATTTTTTATAGAGATCAATTTTTCCTGATTGCAGCAATGCTTGCACTACTTCTAGATGGCCCTAATAAACGGCCAAATGCGCAGGGGTCCAGTCGCGACACTCTTGTAGATTGACATTAATATTTCCTACCTTCAGCAATTTCTGAACCATTTCTACATTTCCATCGTAAGATGCTATATGCAAAGGAGCTCGACCATCTTTACTTTGTACATTAACATCAATACCTGAGTTAGTAAATCCTAATAAGGTATCCATCGCTAGGTCAAGGCAACGTTCAACTGCCAGATGCAAAGGAGTAAAACCATCATTATCTTGTATATTGGGATTAATACCTACTGCCTGTAGTAAAATGCAGATCCCATCTAACAAATTATCTTTAACGGCCAAATGCAAAGCAGCCCAGCCACATTATAATTAATAAACAAAATTTAGAAAAAGCAAAAATGCCATCCGTTCAGTCAATGGGATCAACTTAAAATATATATTTTATTGATTATCAAGAAAAGTACCGTATAAATGTATTAGGAGTATAATGGCACTTAGCCATTCATAAAACAGTTATTATACGTTTGCATTAAAACATACCTTACCTTGATCAGCAAAACTGCAGAGGTCCCTACGTTTTTCTTTCTGGTACCAGCTTTTTAAATTGAGCATAGCAAGCTAAGAATTTTTTATGTTCAAAAGCAGGTGTACCGGAAAGGGTAATATGGCCTTTTGGAAAAGAGCGGGTAATGCCGGCTCGACCAATGGCTGTGATATGATCGCCTAAATGAAGGTGACCGGCAATACCTGTTTGCCCCCCCAATCGACCATAATCACCTATCTTAGTGGATCCAGCAATCCCTACCTGTGCCGCAATACCGGTGTGCTTGCCGATTTGCACATTATGAGCCACCTGGACGAGGTTATCTATTTTCGTTCCTTTGCCTACTAGGGTGCTACCTACCGTAGCCGCATCTATGGTGGTATTGGCACCAATTTCCACCTCATCCTCTAAACGTACCTTACCAACCGAAGGGATCGCTTTGTAGCTGCCATCTGGATGGGTTAAAAAACCAAACCCCGCACTACCCACTACGGCACCAGCATGGATGACACATCGGCTACCTATTTCCGTATAGGCGGCTATTTTAGCCCCACTATAGAGTACGGTATGGTCTCCAATGGTTACATAGTCGCCTACATAGACATGTGGATACAATTTTACCCCTTTGCCTATGACCACATGGTGGCCAATATAGGAAAAGGCACCTCGATAAATATTTTCTCCTACCTGAACTGCTTTGCCTATATAAGAGGGAAATTCTATACAGGACTGCATAGCCATTCTCTGCTGCTGCACTTCCTCGATAAGCAGGAAAAAAGTGCGATATGGATCTTCAACGCCAATCAAGGCAGCTGCTACTGGTGCAACAGGTGTAAAATCTTTAGCTACTAAAACAGCAGAAGCTTGGGTCCGATAAAAAGCAGCGGTATATCTGGCATCGGCAAAAAAACCAATCCCTCCGGGTGATCCATCGTCTAATGTACAGAGATGGGTTAAAGTGGTCTCTGGACTACCAGTTAAGCATTTTCCGTTAAACCGATCGGTTAATTCTGATATGGTCCATTGCATGGTCATGATTTTAGGAATAGATTACCTTACCTGTGCGTGATAAACTGAAAAACAACTACTTGTGATCACATGTAGTTAGCCTATATGAGTTGCTTTATTTGTTGGATGGATAAACCTGTAAAACGCACAATCTTGTCTACAGTCTCGTCTTCTTGTAGCATTGCCTTAGCGATTGCTATGTTTCTTTGCGCTTCCCCTATTTGGATGCCTTCGTTTTTAGCTTTTTCTATTGTACCCGCTTCTATTCTCAACCATTTCAAGCGGTCCTCATAGGCCATGCTTTCCTCCTCTGTAAAGTTTAACGTTTCTAAAACATGCAAAGCTTTTTTTAGGCTGTTGCTAGCGAATGGCGCTGGTAAGTCATCCTTATTAAGTAAATCATTACGGGTCAAAAAAGCGGTCCAAATGTCTAGCGCACTCTTGATCTTTTGCAATAGGGTGTCTAGCGTTTCCTTGGGATCATTACTGAACTTAACCAGCTCTATGGTATGCAATTCTAAATCGTAAAAGTAGACCATACCACTCTCTTTTTCAGTAATATGGAATACATTATGGTACTTTCGACTATCGGTTATAGAAGTAAAGTTAAGGATATGAATCCCTATTGCTTTATTTAAAGTGGAATAAGTCTGTGAAACCTTTAATTGATCTGTATACAACTTAGCCCAGTAATACAAGGCACGTTTGTCATAATCTGCTTCATCTGTGATTTGAATCTCTATATTAAACCTTTTCCCTGTTTCACTTACGGCTTTTACATCTAGTATAGATAACTTATCCGTTCTAAAATTTTTAGGGTTATAAGGGTTTAAGAGGGTCACATCTACCACTTGATCTGCTGGTGAAACCGTAGCATTGATCAAGGCAATCAGCAGATCCTTATTTTCTTCTACACCAAAGATTTTTTTGAAGGCTAAATCGACTTTTGGGGTGATCTTTTCCATAGCTTATTTACTTTATATAGACATCATCCAATTATAGGCATGGCCTAAATTAGAATATCTATGCACGACATGGGTTAGTAAGGCCTAGCTACCTCTGCACAAACTTGCTGGATAAAGTCATGTAAAGCCATACTGATTTGCCCATCTGGTTGGCGTACAGCAACGGTTGTACTGGCCATTTCTTTTTCTCCTACTACTAGAATATAAGGAACCTTGCGCAAGGTGGTTTCACGAATTTTTTTTCCAATGGTTTCATTTCGGCTATCTAATGTGGCTCGAATACCCTTTTCTAATAGCTTTTGCGCTACAGTTGCGGCATAACCATTATATTTCTCAGAAAGCGATAAAAGGGCTACTTGTTCCGGCGCGAGCCAGAGCGGGAATTTGCCACCTGTATGCTCAATAAGGATAGCTATAAATCGCTCCAAGGAACCGAATGGTGCACGATGGATCATAACGGGTCGATGCTTCCCGCCATCAGCGCCGATATAGGTCAAATTAAAACGCATAGGCAATTGGTAATCCAACTGCACGGTACCCAATTGCCAACTACGCCCCAACACATCCTTTACCATAAAATCGACTTTTGGACCATAAAAAGCTGCTTCCCCAAGCACAACAGTGGTTTCTAAACCTTTTTCTTGGGCTATGGTTTGAATCGCTGCTTCGGCCAAATCCCAGTCTGCCGCCTGACCGATATATTGATCCTTATTAGGGTCTCTAAAAGAGAGTTGCGCGGTATAGGTTTTAAAACCCAACAAACCAAATATATAAAGGACCAAATCAATTACTTTAGCAAATTCTTCTGCCACTTGGTCGGAACGGCAAAAAATATGGGCATCATCTTGCGTAAAACAACGGGTTCGAGTTAAACCATGCAAAGCACCATGTAACTCATACCGATAAACGGTTCCAAATTCTGCCAAACGGATGGGCAGTTCTTTATAAGAACGGGGTGCACTGTTGTAAATCTCACAATGATGGGGACAATTCATTGGCTTTAAGAGATATTCCTCTTCTGCCGTACGAATGGGTTGAAAACAATCCGCTTGATACTTTTCATAATGGCCAGAGGTGATATACAATGCCTTATGGCCAATATGAGGGGTAATCACCGGCTGATAGCCACGCTTGATTTGCTCTTTTTTAAGGAATTGCACCAAGGCATCACACAATAACGCACCCTTAGGCAACCAGAGCGGTAGGCCCAGTCCTACCTTCTCAGAAAAAGTGAATAAGCCAAGTGCTTGACCTATTTTTACATGACTTCTTTTTTGGGCTTCTTCTCTAGTATATAGAAAATCAACCAATTCTTTTTTAGTTGGAAAGGTGATGCCATAGATACGGGTAAGCTGTTTATTTTTTTGATTACCCCGCCAGTAGGCGCCTGAAACATTTAAAATTTTAACAGCCTTCACCCAGCCAGTATGGGGCAGATGGGCCCCTTTGCATAGATCTATAAAATCACCTTGCTGGTAAAAGGTAATGGTCCCATCCGCTAGCCCTTCTAGTAGTTCTAACTTATACGGGTCTTCTTTTTTAGTAAAAAAGTCAACCGCTTCTTGTTTGGAAACCGCCCGACGGATAAATGGATCTTTTCGCTGCGCCAGCGTAATGATTGTTTTTTCTATGGCCTCTAGGTCTAAGGTATCAGCAGCATGGGCACCTAAATCTACATCATAATAGAAGCCTTGCGCGATGGGAGGACCTATACCAAATTTAACACCAGGATAAAGGCATTCCAAAGCTGCTGCCAAAAGGTGGGCAGAAGAGTGCCAAAAGAGTTGCTTGCCTGCATCGTCTTCCCATCTAAGGAAACGAATGGTGGCATCTATTTCAATAGAACGCGCAAGATCATAGACTTCTTCATTGACCTGAACGGCTAAAATATCCATGGGCACTCCTACTTGTTGGGCAATAGCTAAACCGGTACTCCCCTTGGGAAATGACCTTTCTTGGCCATCTATTAGAATATGAATCATTTTATTGTGTCATCTGTTGATATATGAATGCATAACGCAATGCCTATCAGCTGTATGAACGTGTATTCAGTAGTGTATGCGCAACTTTATAAGTAGGACATCCATGATACCTGTTACTCTTTTTTACCTACTTGCGCGTCTGGATCAACTTTTAATGGCAATTGTACATAAAGGGATGCATGAAACAAAAAAGAAATAATTTCTTGGCTTACGGTAGCCATAAATTTTCTAAATAAGTGGTAGGCTTCAAACTTAAAGGTTATAATCGGATCTTGCCTTTCATAAATCGCATTTTGAACCGATTGCTTTAAATCATCCATGACCCGTAAATGACTTTTCCAATGTTGATCAATGACATGCAGGACAACCATGCATTCTAGGTTTTTAATGAGCGCTCTGCCACGAGACTCCATAAAGGAAGTAGAGTAAGCTGTAGCGCTAATATATATTTTTCCATCAAAAAAGGGGGCTTCAAAACGCTCCCTATTGCCTACAGTAGATGCTGTAAAATAGGAAAATAACTGCTTTTGCAATGCTGTAGTGCGCTGGTAATATACCTGTATCAGCTGCTGATAGATAGCCTCTATCAGCACTTCTTTCTTTTTACCTTCAAAAAATGATGCTGCAAAGGTTTCGCCAAATACAGTGGAAAAAATGGGGTTTAAAAAACTGGCTTCTTGTTTATTATCTTCATGCTCTATGATATTATTAACGGTATCATAGAGCATATTCATAATATCGACCTCCACGCCTTTAGCCAATAAGGCATGATTACGCCGCTGATAAACGGCACCACGATGGGTACCCATTTCACGATCATACTCTAATAAACGTTTGCGCATCGCAAAGTTGTTCTGTTCTACTTTTTTTTGTGCCCTTTCGATAGACCTACTCACCATACTATGTTGAATCACCTCCCCCTCTTCTAAACCAATTCTATCCATTATAGCGGCAATTCTATCAGAGCCAAAGAGTCGCATTAAGCTATCTTCTAGAGAAAGAAAAAACTGCGAAGAACCTGGATCGCCTTGTCGTCCAGAGCGGCCACGCAACTGCCTATCTACACGCCTTGACTCATGGCGCTCTGTACCAATAATGGCCAACCCACCAGCCTCTTTTGAGGGTTGGGTCAATTTAATATCGGTACCACGACCCGCCATATTGGTGGCAATGGTAACGGTACCATCAATACCAGCTTGTGCCACTATTTCTGCTTCTTTTTGATGGTGTTTTGCATTTAAAATCTGATGGGGAATTTTACGAAAAGCAAGCATCTTACTGACCAATTCAGATATTTCTACAGAAGTAGTACCCACTAAAACCGGCCTTCCTTGACTCGATAAGGCGACAATTTCTTCAATGATGGCATTAAATTTTTCCCGTACTGTTTTGTAAATCTTATCTTCTCTATCTTCCCGTAACAGTGGCCTATGGGTAGGAATAGGTACTACTGCAAGGCCATAAATATCCCAAAATTCCTCTGCATCTGTTTCCGCTGTACCAGTCATACCCGCTAATTTATCATACATATGAAAATAGCTCTGAAGGGTAATGGAAGCATAGGTTTGAGAAGGTTTTTCAATCTTAACACCCTCTTTGGCTTCTAAAGCTTGGTGTAGACCATCTGAATACCTACGGCCGTCTAATACGCGCCCGGTTTGTTCATCTACAATTTTTACTTTACCCTTGGCTACAATATAGGCGACATCTTTTTCAAATAAGGCATATGCTTTTAACAACTGATGCAAAGCATGAATGCGTTGTGCTTTTACCTTATAGGTTTGCTGAAAATAAGCACGCTTAGCTAAACTTTCTTCATGGGTCAAAGCCGTATCATTCTCAATAGCTGCAATATGGGCGGCTACATCTGGTAATAGAAAGAAAGAGGGATCGTTTTCTTGCTCCGTTAAATAGGTAAGCCCCTTTTCAGTAATCTCAACATTATTGTGCCTTTCATCAATAGAAAAGAAAAGAGGTTGGTCTGCTTCAGGCATCATCTTCGCATTTTCCTGTATGTAATAAGATTCTACATTATCCAGGATCTGGCGCATCCCTTTTTCGCTAAGAAACTTAATCAAAGGTTTGTATTTAGGCAACCCCCTATAGGCACGAAAAAGGGCGAGCCCTCCCTCCTCTACGTTACCTGCTTTGATTTTTTGCTTTGCTTCTTGCAACAGCTTAATCACTAGCTCCTTTTGTAGTCCATAAACGTGTCCAATTTTAGGCGCCAACTCTTTATAAATATGCTCATCACTCTCTTCTACAGGACCTGAAATAATAAGTGGTGTTCTAGCATCATCGATCAGTACAGAATCTACCTCATCTACAATAGCAAAATAGTGCGCACGCTGTACCAAGTCACTGGCATCTGTTGCCATATTGTCCCTGAGGTAATCAAAACCAAACTCATTATTGGTACCAAATATAATATCTGCTTGATAGGCACGTTGTCGCTCGATGGAGTAAGCAGGGTAGTTATCTATGCAGTCTACCGTAAAACCATGAAACTCAAAAATAGGTGCCATCCATTCCGCATCTCTCTTGGCTAAGTAGTCGTTTACCGTAACCACATGCACACCTTCATTGCTTAATGCATTTAAAAAGGCAGCTAGTGTGGTAATCAGCGTTTTACCCTCACCAGTAGCCATTTCAGCTATTTTCCCTTGATGCAAAACCATCCCACCTATCAATTGCACATCATAGTGAACCATTGCCCAAACAACGATGTGTTCACTTACGGGCCATCTATTTTGCCAAATGGCTTGATTGCCCGCTATGGTTACATAAGGCTTACGGGTAGCAATGGCTTGATCATGGTCATTGGCAGCAACCCTTAACTGGCTATGATCCTTAAAACGGCGCGCAGTTTCTTTTACAATGGCAAAGACCCGCACCAATACCTGATCTAAAATGGTAGCCAACGCTGATTTATGTTGTTTTTTTAACTGCTCCAAACGCTTATACCCCTCTAGGCTTGCATGCGCAATAGCCAACGCATCGGTCAGCTGCTCATCCGTTGACCTACTGAGTCGCTCTATTTCAGATGTAATAGGTTGCAAATATGTAGCGATCTCTTGGCGAATAGCCCTAACTTCTTCCCGTAATTGATCATGGGAAAGAGAGGAGAATAACTGACAATTTTGATTGATCTCAGCTACTTTTTGATTATAAAAACGGCGTTGTTTCTCTTTCTTGGAAGTAAAAAATTTAGAAAAAAGTTGATTCAGCATCTTGGTATGGGTAATAAACGCGTTTGGCAAGCAGTATACTGTACAGGTATAAAGTGGTGATGAGAGGACTCGAACCTCCGGCCCACGGATTTTCAGTCCGATGCTCTACCGACTGAGCTACATCACCAACGTAATTAAGGGATAGGCAATTTAAGCATTTTAAAAAATTTACACAAATGCATCAAGCATCTTTGGCTTACTTTTTTCACAGCGGATCCGACTGCATATCTGCTCCAGTTATGAAGCAGGGCTATCTAATATATCATCTAATCGATAACGCGTCCACTTTTTTTGGGTCTCTACATCTACAGGGTCGAGTGCTACTTTTTTTCTTACATAAGTCGGAATCTCTAACTGTTCTTTTACATAACGATCTTCCCAGCTTCTGGGTGGTGTGCCAGGTTTGGCATGCGTAGACACCGCATGCCCATATGGGCAACTTGTTTCCAGCGCTACTTCCTGAGGCGCACCAAAAGGTAAGGGTAATTGTACCGCAGGTTCTTCACCAGCTTCCTTTGTCTTCTTTTTAGGAGATTGTAAGGTTACCTCTACCACTGATTTGGCCGCATCAGCAGCCAATCCCTGCTTGCTAGATGGTGGATGATGGGACATTTCAGCACCAAGGTGCATTATATGCGGCTTTGGATCCTCAAACAGATGGTAATTTTCCACCTCTTCTTCTCTATTAAACCCAGTAGCAATAACCGTTACCCTAATGCTTTCTGACATTTCTGGATCAGAACCATGACCAAAAATCATTTCCGCATCATTGCCCGTCTGCTCTTGTATATAATTGGTAATAATGGTTAACTCATCCATTTGTAGCTCGGCTGCTTTACCAGAAACAATAGATAAGAGGATCTTTTTTGCACCCCGGATATCTGTATAGTCTAACAAAGGTGAGGCCAGTGCAGTTTCAGCCGCCTGTAATGCCCTGCCTTCACCCTCCGCTTCACCAGAGCCCATAACCGCTGCCCCTGCATTTTGCATTACCGTCTTGACATCCTCAAAATCTACATTTACATAACCAGGTACCGTAATAATCTCCGCAATGCTTTTGGCAGCAGTGGTCAACACATTATCTGCCTCTAAAAACGCCTCACTAATAGAAAGGCCCCCTAATATGGCTTGTATTTTATCATTTAAAATGATAAGAACGGTATCACAATGTTTCCGCAATTCATTAATGCCTTCTTGGGCTTGCAAATGCTTTTTTTTACCTTCAAATGAAAAAGGGAGCGTCACAATACCAACCGTTAAGATACCCTGCTTACGGGCAATACTAGCAATTACAGGGGCCGCGCCTGTTCCGGTTCCACCACCCATACCAGCGGTAACAAAAAGCATTTTTGTCTCATCGTCCAATAATTCTCGAATGCTTTCTTTACTTTCTAGTGCAGCATTACGCCCTACCTCTGGATTGGCACCAGCGCCTAGCCCACTGGTAAGTGCCGCGCCAATTTGAAGCTTGATGGGTATAGGGCTACTCTGTAACGCTTGCACATCTGTATTACAGATAATAAAGGAAACATCTTTAATCCCCCGCTTATACATATTGTTTACGGCATTACTTCCCCCACCACCTACCCCTATTACTTTAATAATAGATTTGTGGTGAGCAGGCAGATCAAACTTATAGGTAATATCCTTCATAATTTACACAACGAGGTACGGAAACTACCTATATCTAGGCAGTTAAACGGGTTCCGGAAGCAGTCTAGTGTCCTACTAATTGTCATCATAATCATCTACTAAAAAAGCTTTCGTTTTGGTAATCATGCGTGCAAAAGAAAAACTACTTTTTTTTGATTTTTTAATATTTTTTTTCATAAAATTCAAGTCAGCAGATTGCGCTGCTCTATAGTAGGCTTCCCTGTAATCCAATGTTTTAAATCCAGCTAAAGCAAGCCCAACAGCAGTGGCATAGCTAGGATCACGCAATTGTTTTCTACTACCCTCTTCTAAATACTCATCTGGAAAACCCAAACGGGTATCCAAACCCGTTACTTGCTGAAGGATGGATTGCATACCGGGTAAATTAGCGCTTCCACCTGTTATGACCATCCCAGCAACTAGTTTGTCATAAAAACCAGAACGTATCATTTCTTCATAGACAAATGTGACGATTTCTTCTACACGTGCTTGTATAATTTTATTTAAATGACTAATCACCAACTCTTTCGGTGCACGATTACGCAATCCTGGAATGGTTACTACTGCTTGAGCAGCCAAAGCATCGGGTGCAACGCTACCAAATTTTACCTTTAATAAGTCTGCTTGTCGCTCCATAACCATACAACTTTGTTGGATATCTGAAGTAATCATATGGCCGCCAAGTGGAATGGTAGCAGTATACCGAATAATGGCATCATAAAATATCACCAGGTTAATCATACTGTCCCCAAAATCAATCAAACAGACCCCTGCCTCTTTCTCTTCATCACTCAATATAGCCAAACTAGCCGCTAACGCAGAAGCGATAACCATATCTACTTCTACACCAGCTTTTTTAATACATTTATGTATGTTTTGAATGGCATGCGTTTTAGCCGTAATGATATGAAAATTAGCCTCTAATTTCACACCTGACATACCTACTGGATCCTGGGTTATAATTTCATAATCTATGGTATAGGCCTGCGGCATGGCATGCACAATTTCCGTACCTAGGGGAGGCACAATGCGATACATATCACCCGTAAGCTTTTTGATATCTTCCACTGTAATTTCTTCTTCTACCGAATCCCTCGTAATGCTACCATGGTGGCAGGCACCTGTTACATGCTTGCCAGAAACATTCACGTTTACAATATTGATATTGATACCAGAATCCTCTTCAGCAGCTTGTAGTGCTTGCTTGACCGCCATAGCTGCTTTATCAATATTCACAACCATACCACGTACCACCCCATCTGAAGCTGCACTGCCCATACCTAAAACCTCAAGTTTATTGGCATCATACTGGCTTTGTGCGCCTATAACTACACAAATTTTACGGGTACCTATGTCAAGACTAGCAATAATTTCTGACATGTCTAAAAGGATATATGGTGATCATACTGCGTCTAAAACAGGAGTGGATAGATCAAAATTTAGCCAATCCTACGTTACGGACTAATAACAAATGGCGCATATTAAACATAGCAATTTATTAAAATTTATCCGAAATAAATTAGGCTAAATGGATTTCCTCTGGATTATAAAAGTATTTACAAAACTTATTGACGTATCAAAAAATAGCAACCTTTACACAAAGTTATGCAATAACAAGTTAAAAAGTGGCCTGATCAAAAAAACCCATTTTAGTATTGCAAAAATAAAAAAAATATGTAGTATAACATTTACTGTAGTAGTCAAGATTTAATCTGACAGGCAGTAAAAATTTAAGTATTAAAGTTGTCCGTTAAGTTAAATGTGTCAGTTAGGTTGTTAAGATAAGCGATTTGATTATTTTTTTCAAAGACTAATTTTT